>CAZMSF010000026.1:0-15387 GCA_964568885.1 uncultured Gammaproteobacteria bacterium | reverse complement strand
GCAAAAAGAAAAAACTCAAGGCCAATACCGATTATTTTTCCTCCTCCATTTGAAAGGCCGGTAGTAGGAATACCGGAAGGAGCGGGTATGGGGGTGCCGTTAATGGAGAGCGTTAGTAAATCTTTCATAATATCAACCAAAACCCGGAATCTTTAGGATATCGACTCCTATTACCGATAGTATCACATAGGCAAGGATGATGAAAGTAAGGCCAATGACGGCAGATGTCAGTTGTGAACGGGCCTGGGAAATAACCTCTTTGTCCCCTCTTGAGTACATGAACTTATATCCGGCGCGGATAATTATGGCCATCGCTGCAATTCCCGCGAATGAAAGCACTATCGTATACACGCTTTTTATAAAGGAAACGGGGTCGAGGGGAATTTTTCCAAGAAGTGCCACGTTAAACGCTTTGCAGGTTCCCTTTTTCTCATCTATCTCACCCTCTGCACACGGGATATCAGGCGGTGGCGGTACGATTTTTGACCGGGTCCTTTTGGGGTCATATATTACTTTTCTTATTACGATTTCCTGTTTGCCTTGGGATTGATCTTTCCATGCAATATCAAAAAAGATGTGCATGTAAGTAAATCCCCCTTCGCAATTGTTACCAAGTCCCAATGGACGGCTATCGCTTATCCTCTCGTTGATTTTGACGATGTAGCTGCCGATTCCCATCGGACCTTTTACTTTCTGGTCTCCTCCCCAATCTTCGAAAGCTGCCGCATCGGTAAATGGAATGTCGATGTCAAAGTGAGTGTTGCCGCCGTATCCGTGAGTATTTCCGAACGAATCGTCTCTTTTGGGAACGGAGAACCCCGTGCCTTCCAAGATGTGGTCGGGATGAGTGGCATCCGTACCGCTTGATGGGACCCATTGCGTGTTAATTCCTACGGTGTTGTTGTTGCCTTCCAAAAACCCGTTCTTTGGGACCGTAAAACATTGTTCTTTCTTATAGTCATGATCAAGCCCTTCAACCACGACCTGATAATTATTGTCCTCGTCGCTTTGGGGACGTCTTCCCCAAAGAGTAATATCGGTTGTTTGGGTTCCCGGGTCTTTGGAGTTAATTTTAACAAGCGGGTATGAACGGTTTACGTAAAACCGTGCCGGTATTATCTCGTTTCCGTCCTTTCCGGGGTCGGGTCTGTCATCTTTTGATTCGTAATTTGCCCAGAGAGAAATTTTGTATTTATGGTCTTCATGAAAATAGTCGCGTGTCTCATCGCACGTGCCTTTAAGAACCGGGGTTCCACTTATTTGTTTTTTGTCTTTATATCCTGTCACCTGCACGCCTTTTGCGGTTTCGGAACCGGCTCCGCAAAGGCTGAGGGTAATGGTCCCATCGCTTTGAGGGGAAAAATTGTTGTTACAGCTGCTTTTTTCAAACCCGCTACAGATGGCGTATTTTAACTTGGGGTCAAGCTTTGTGAACTGTACCCATACAATGCGGGTGTTTCCGTCAATTCGGGTTTCAGGGTCTGTATAGAGTTTGGAAGTTAGGCTTGGGTCGTCTCCTACCGGAAGGTCGTTAATTTTATAAGAAAGGTCGAAGATAGTGGGAGCCTCGGTTGGCGCCGGACTGGGAGAAGCGTCTTGTGCAAAAACCAGTGAGGTGCGTGACAAGAACAATAAAACGGCCAGGGAAAAAAGGGCAGCGATGCGCTTCATGTATTTATCGTAGCCAAAAACGGACTACTTTGCAATTTAATCCTCGAATTTGTATCCGCGACCCTTCAAGGTTTGGATGTAGTGAGGGTGGTTGGGGTCTGCTTCAATTTTCTTTCGGAGCCGATATATGATTTGATCAAGCGCTTGGTCTGTTACCCCTTCTTGGGTTTTTGTGTCTTTCCAAGTGGAGGCTATTATTTCATCTTTCGAGCAAATACGGCCCTTGTTTTCAAGAAGGAAAAGGAGGAGCCGAAATTCCGAAGGGGAGAGAAGGTCTGAGATGGGCAGTCCGCCTTTTGTTATCTCATTTGTTGTGGGGTCGATTTCAACTTTTTCAGTCGTTGAGATAGAAAGGGAATTGATGAATTCGGAAAAAAGCCCGATTTGCAAAACACCTTCCTTAATAAGTCCCGATTTCACAAGAAATTCAGGCACGTCTTCGGTGGTTTTTTTGCCAATAAACGACTTAAGGAAGAGCTGCTCTGAAGGAAGAAGGCTGAGCCATATTTCATATAAGGCGCCTTGCACGGCGGTCTTTTTGAGAAGAAATACAGAAAGCGGTCCCTCAAATTTTTCGCTCAGTACCGCCTCATAAGCCGTACGGGTCAATTTTCCATGTCCCCCGGTAAGCGTAATAAGGTCTTTTTTTACCGCATCACCGGTTTTTTTGCCCGTCGTTTTTTCAAGATATGAAAACCGAAATGCCATACCGGTAGGGTCGTACAAATGAACGTAAATAAAATTTCCTACAACAAAGTCATAAAAATCCGAAAAAAGAGAGGGTTCCATGAGTTCCTCAAGCGGTCTTCCAACTGCAAAAATACAGGAAAAACGGTATTTAGCCCGGTTCCTTAATATCTTAAGGTTGTTGAAGAACTGGTTAGTGACATCGGGGATGTAGTCCGAGAACCGGTCCAGCGAGAACACAACTGTCAGCTCCTTTTCTATGCACAAAAAATCGATGCTTTGCTTGAGCGCCTGAAAGAGAATAAGCTCGTCTTGAAACGGGAGCGCCTCTTTCATGAATGTATTCACTTGTTCCGCCTCCGGACTCATCCCCCTTTCATTGAGGGAATACGAGAGCGAGATAAGAAAGAATTTTGTCGTGTCAAGAAGGCTCCTTTCTTTTAACTCCGAGCAATCAAGGTATACAAAATGCACATATGGCTCAAGCTCTTTAAGGTTGTGTGCTCTTACCTCTTTGTTATAGGAAAGCAGATTGAGGATGTTGTTTTTTCCTCCTCCCGGAAGGCCGATAAGCTGCACGGAAAGACCCTTTTTTATGTAAGGCACAAGGGCGGAAATTTCCGCTTCTCTTGTTGTTTGCGGGTATAGGCTTTCAAAATGTTTGACGGAGTCCATATTCCAATTGTACCTCAATACCGCCTTTTTTGTTGATATTTTGTTGGTTTTCTGTGATGAGTCTGTCAAGGAAAAAAAGATGCCCAGGCCTACAATGTCCCCATTATGACCGAATTTGAAAACACCAATACATATCCACAAAACGAGGCTGCATTGACAAAAAAATCGGGGCCCCGTACACTTATGAGTACACAACATCCCCATATGGAAGAAGATCAGGAAGACATAAAAAAAGTTACAAAAAAAATTAAAGATATCGTTCGGGACAGGCAGCGAAGAGGTATCACTGCCGATCAGGCAGCAGCTTCAAAAACAGTGTGGGAAACAATGTTGGGGAGAAAACTATCAGAACAGGAAGCAAAAGCAACTGTTGAAAGAGGTGCGCCAGTCACCCCCGAGAACGAACCCTCAAAAGAAGAACTCGGAGTAGTTGAAAAAATTGTAAAAAATCCAAAAAAATACGACGACCTCATAAATTCTACAAAAAACTACACTCCCGAACAGTTACGTCATACTTTTTCCGGGGACTTAGGAAAAATTGTGGCGGTCATGCTTTCTGAAGGAGTTGTCGGGGAGGAGCGGTATGTGCACGACTTGAATGAGGCTATTGCCAAAAAAGGCCCTCAAATGAATCAGGAGGTTGCCGATATTGTCAAAAAAATAGAGCAAGACGTTGCCGAGAAAAAGAAGCAAGAGGAGGCTGAGGAAGTAAAAAGAATGAAACCTGAGGGGGTCGACCTTAAAAAGGCAAAGGCAGAAGAAGCATGGAAAAAACATTTGGAGGAAAAACAGCGAAGAGGAGAGCCGATAACTCCCGAGTACCGAAAATTGGCAGCAGAACAAACGGAAAGAGGAATTCCTCCTACTGGAGAAGGGGCGGAGGATGGAAGTTTTTCAAGGTTTGATTGGGAGAAATATAAGACTGATGACCTTCGTGTTTTGGGACTCGAGCTCAAAATGGCGGGTGAAGCAAATCAGGTTGATGAAAAATTTATCCAAAGTACGGTATCAAGACTTGTACGGTTAAGGGCGCAAAATAAGATCAATGATGAGGAATTTCAGGGGTTCCGTCAAGACTTGGGAGAAAGCATTAAAAACTGGCAAAGCGGAAGGCAGAAGGGGCTTGAGGTTTCTCCCGGCTTGGCTCAGCAAGAAGACCCCTCGGTTGCGGAAAACAAAGCGCGGGAGCAGATATCCTCGTCGGTAAATTCAATTAGGGGAGATGAGGATGGAGCAAGGTTGGAGCAAAAAAAGAGGGCTGTTTTGTCGGATGATGCGATACTGTTTTTACTTGACAGGCATATATCCAATGAGGAGGAAAAAGAGGAGTTAAGAAAGCAGTGGCAAAGTTTGCAGAATGTTCAAAATCCGCAAGAATTTAAAGAAAAGGCAAATGCAATCGTCGAGCGCGTGATGGCTTCAAAAGCTGAGGAGAGTCCTGAGTCTGCTCCCAAAACCGAGGCCGAGGTGCAGGAAAAGCTTGGGAAAAAGGGACTTACTCTTAACAGTACGTATCAAAAGGGTGTTGAGGAGGGGTGGTTCGATCCGGACCTTTTGAGGACCGAGCCAAGAAGCGTTGTCGATTTGGCGAAGTGGATTATGATTACGGACGACGCGCGGATTTGGGGTCCGTATGCCGAACACGGGTATCCTCTTTTTAAGGTCCTAAAAAAAGGAGTCCCTGAAATAGATCCTACAACGGGAAAACAAATGCTTGATAAGAACGAACGGTTAGTATGGAAAGAGCAGGCCGAAATCGAGTTCCAGCCTGCGAGCTTTATCATTTGGCTCCGGAACAAAATGATTGAGCTGCATTTGGATAACTCAACAGACCCCATGAGCCCCTTAACACAGGTTGCTATCCGTACCCTTTATAGCCCTGTAAATTTGATATCAATGAAATACGACAAACAGCGCTATTTCTCTGACCCGAAGACGGGGGAAATTATGGATGATCTTTATAACGAGGTTATTTTAGAAGCGTGGCTTTTTGGAGTGAGACGTAATAATGACCTAGCGTATCGTCAGGTTATGAATAGCGATGACAAGCTTTTTGAAACAATTGTCGGTCTTAACTCCAAAAACGAGCACACAAATTCAACGAATGCTGCCGACTACTATTCAATGGCAGATCAGTATAACCGGGGGTTTGATAAGAACGGAAAAGAAGTAAAGAGGGACACAAAAGTCGGGGACGCAATCCTTATGGCAAACGCCCTTTACAGAAATATTTCCGATATTGAAAAATTGCGCCAATTATTGCCCTCTGACAGCCCTCTTTTTACCCGGGAGGGATGGGAAGATGCAGTACGGGTTATTAGCGGAGCCGGAAAATGGGAGAAAGTTACCGAGTATGGGGGAATGAAATTTGAGGAGAAAAGAGTGTATGTGGTTGATCCGACAACAAAACAGGAGAATGTGATATTTGATGAGAACGGAAAAATTAACGAAGCAAATTTCATAAAATACATTAATTTTTACGTGTCTCCTACGTCCCTTCAAACAAACATCACCCACGTGAGGGAGCTTGTAAAGCTTGCTGTCGCAAAAGAAATAGGGTTAGATAATGGGCTTTCTTATCCTCCCTCAAAAGAAGAATGGGAAAAAGAGGAGACACAGGCAAAAGAGCAGAAGCGAAATATTTCCATAAAAAGCGTCCGCAATGCCCGCCGCATCAACCTGGAATTTGCGGAAATCAACTCATTTGTCGAGCAGAGATGGAATGGAGCTGCTGCCAGGTCAGACACCGGGGTGAGAGGATATGACGCATGGACGAAGATGTTCGCGCAGCGCTACCGCGAGCGGCAGTCGGGAAAAGACACAATGGGTCCTATCGGAAATCCCAAAGACATCCCTATATTAAAACAGCTGGCACCCGACATGTGGCTTGCTCTTAAGACTGAGAACGGACAAGTTGCGCAGGAGGTTTTTGAACAGATACTGTCAACCCTCCCGGCTCTTTATAAGAATGCAAAAACTGACGAGGAACGTGCCCAAGTCCAAGAGATGAGAGATAAAATCATGAAAAATCTCCGGTTCCCCGACGGGACACAGCTTGATTGGGCTTCAAACCAGGTGATGAGGGGAGCAAATGTGTGGCATGCGATGTTGGATACTGAGGATTTGGGTTTTAGTAAGCTTGTGACGCGCAATGTGTGGGGCGTTTTGCAGTACAGTAGGGGAGACTTTGAGAAGACGGTGAAAGACACATTTATCAAAAACAGGAGGTATGCATTCAAATCGAATAACGCGCTTAATTATGGCGCAAAAGAGCGGGTGTGGGTTGGTGAGAAAGATGGGGTTCCTATCTATAAAGAAATGACAGTAGCCGAATACATGTTCGGGCATGATGTGACCGCTCCTCTTATTGAGGATTGGTACGATGGAAAAGCGAAGATAAAAAAGAAATTAAATCCGCGGACCGGGAAAGTAGAGGAGGACGTAACGTATAAAGGGGCGCAGTTGGAGGATTATTTAAGTTCTTCCGAGGGAAGAAACCATCTGTTTAAAAACGTTTGCCGTGCGGGACTTGCCGCACAGCTTAAAGCTCATAGAAATTGGCAAGGAACGGGGGAACGGTGGAGTAATTCGATGGTAAGAAATTTTGTCGACTCCTTAAAGACATTGCGGGCCTATAAAGAAGAACCTCCGGGAAGCGGAAATGAGGTAATTGACACCTCCCAGGGGGGGTTTTTCTCACAAGAGGATATTGACTGGATTTTGGAGCAGGCTGGATGCCAAAAGTGGAAAATGGCACTTCAAGATGCGGGCGTAACTGGCCTCGACTTAAGTAAAAGTATCCCCGAGCTTCTAAAAACCTTCATGAGTGGAATAGTCGATTTCTCCTAATTTGTGTCAGGCTCCTTCTTCTGTTGGCGGGGGTTCGCTGGGAGCTTCTGCAATGGGGCCACCTGAAGCCCTTCTTGTCACAATTCTGTTTGCAATTTGACTCCGAATTTCCGTTTCTCTCTCCGGGCTTGCAGCTGCATTTTCCGGTTTTTCCCGCTCTTCACGTAATAGTTGTCTGAATTGTTGCATTTCGGTTTCGTTAAACCCTTCGGTTTCAGGATAGGAATCTCCCGCTGAAGAATCTTCACCTCCGGCCGCATTCCTCTCGCCAGTTTCTTCCCGAGAAGATCTTCTTGCTCCCGACTCACTTGCTACTTCCTGACCGGTTGCGGGAGAAGCCGGGATTGTCGAACCGGCGATTTTTCTATCCCAAAATGCCTCCTCCGGCCGCAGAATCTCCTGTCTTAATCCGGTATCCATCGTTATTGTCCCATTGTCGTTCTCCCACGCTTTATGTCCTCCAATTGTTCCTTCGAATCTGTTTGTCGCCGGGTTAAACCCTCCCGCCCTATGTTGGAGATTGTCACTATCTGCTCCATTTATTCCCATTTCGGAAGCCCGGCCAAGCGCTGCATGCCGCGCGTTGTTTGCCCTTCTCGTTTTTACGCGGTTGCCAATGCCAAACGGCATTTTGCTCCCAACAGAGGCGATAGGGGAAGTGGCTTTTGGAACAACCCTTCCTTGCCAGTTGCTTCTGAATTTATCAAGATACCATTTCTTAAGCCGTTCAGGTGAGCCGTCTTTAGGATTGGTATGCCAGAGGGCGTCTTTGGTCTTGCCAAAAATCATACCTCCCATTTTTTGTCCCTGGCCCAGTCCTTGTGCTATTTGCTGAGTGTACTTGAATCCGGGAGCCTTGAGAGTTTCTCTTACCATCGTAACAACACCGGGAAGGAGAAGAAGAATGCCAAGTCCGATAATTGATGAAAAACTTGAAATGTCATTCAGGTTACCAATAAGAGGCGGAACAAAAGTCTGGCTGTCGCTTTTTGCGGCAAAGTTAGTGGTAAACACTTTGGCAAGAAGGAGTATAAATAACGTCGCGGGAAAGACAGCAAGATTTGCAATAATGTCCCTCATCCACGACCCAAACCCCGCAGTCCCGCCTTTGGGCAAAAGTCCCAGTCCTATCCAGAACGGGGCAAGAACCACGTCGATAAGAAAAAAGATATAGCTTCGAAGCAGTAAAAACCAAAGACGAAGAAGCGCCCAGAACACCGCTATAAATATGATAATGTAGGCAAGAAGTCCTCCCACCAATCCCAATAGCTTGCCACCCACAAGACCTCCGACGGCAGCACCAATCCCGGCACCGACGACAGTTCCTGCAAAAGGAATAATAGAGCCGGCAGCTCCCCCGATGAGGCCTCCCACAATAGCGGCGAGTATTGAGCCGAAATTATTGTCTAACATAGAGGAGATAAGATCACCAAATGGACCGGCGACTCCTCCTGCTATTCCTCCGACTCCTCCAATTCCGCCTACTGCAGAAAGGGGATTTGCTCCTTGAAGATGTGAAGGATTAAGCCCTGCTATATCAAGTCCGGGTGTTTGCAAGGTGTAGGAATAAAACAGGTAATAAACAAGATACATTGAAACATACATCATGTCCACGATAAATCCTGCAATTGCATACGAAAAGGTAATAAGAAGTATGCCGATAATAATTTTTGGAAGCTGGTTCTGGATAGACATAACGGAACGCGCATCCACATTGACCCGAAGCATTATTCCTACACCGATTACAATAAATATCAGGACAAAAAGCAGATAAACGATATTTCTAAATAGCCTCCAGAGACCGATGAGAGGCTTAAGACCCGCATAGCCATAACCGCTCGCAAATGTACCGTCATTGTCAACTTTGTTGCCGCCGACATCTATAGGAGCTGCAAGTCCGGTTTTGGTGATACCGAAATGGGCAGCCAAATCTTTCATGTACGTTCCTGATGAGACGGGAATATTAAAGGTCATGCCAATCATATTTCCGACAATTCCAATTGCCCCTCCTTGTCCCCCATCTACGTATCCGATTTTATGTGTTACCGGATTTATCCCCAAACATTTTCCGGAAGCGGTAAGTGGGTCATAGCCCGTCAGAATGCAGGAAATACTGGTTAAAATTTCTATGAAAACATTCTGTGAATATGTATGGAAATTTTGCGGAACATTGCTGTCGGTTTGGAGAGGGAATGCAGCTTTTGCATTGGCAGGTTGCGAAAATGTAGGGGAAGGTGAAGAGGTAGTGGTGGGTTGTTGTGCGTGAATAGTGGGGACAACTATAAGAAAGAGAATAACTGAAAAAAGGGCAGTCAGTATTTTTTTCATAACACGCAAATCACCAATGGTGAGCACATTTAGTATGCGCAAACTGTCTTTAAAAATCAAGCATATATAGGAAGCAGCGTTGTTGACAATAGGTTCAAGCGGAAGTACTATATGAAAACATGAAACGTCTAGTTTTTCTTTTTATATCAATACTTTTTATAACTTTTGCTTTTGCCAAAACCGGTGTATATGCTCAGGACAGGGTGGTGCAGACGGACACTCCGCTAGGAGTTGAGATGCCTGCAACACCAAGCTCCGAAACGACTCCGAGAAGAGTTAATTATGAATTGGCGTATCCGGGAATGCTGCCGGACAATCCGTTCTATATTCTCAAGGTTATCAGGGATGGGATAGTGAAAATGCTTATAAACGACCCTTTTAAAAGAGCTAAATTCAGTCTTCTGAACTCGGATAAAAGAATTTTTGCAGGAAAATTACTTCTTGATAAAGGAAAAGACGTGTTGGCACTTGATACGATAGAGAAGAGCAATAATTATTTTGATGATGCTCTTGTTGCGATAAAAACGTTAAAAAAACAAAATCCGAAAAGTCCCGATATTGAACCTTTTCTCCAGCAAATGAAAGCATCGGGTCAGAAACATAGTGAGTTTTTGGAAAACATGACACCCTTCGTTGACAAAACTGTTAGCGCGCGGTTTGTCCGGCAGCAAGCCCGGCTTGAGAATGTAAGAAAAACAGTCGAAAGCATGCTTTACAAAAAATAAGAGGAAACTATCTTTTTTGGATATTTTTTTTGTTCATTTTCATCGCCCATCGTCCCTCTTATTTCCGTGAAAACAATTTTGAGGCAAAAAATAAAATTGGTATATTTTGATGCATTTATTAATAGTTGACTCTACAAATCTAGTGGTTTACATTAGTTACTGACACTAAATATTGTGTTTTTTCTTTTCACGAAAAATGAGAAGAAATGAGGCAGAAAACGGTATTTAGATGGAAGTACTTTAAAAATACGCTTACATTATGCATTGTCCATATTGCGATTCAAATGACACGGAGGTTTCAGAAACGAGAGTTGCCGAAGACGGAAGCAACATCCGGCGAAGAAGGCTATGCGGTAAATGCAAAAAAAGGTTTACTACATACGAGAGAGTTGAGAACATCACGCTTCTGGTCAAGAAGAAAGACGAACGGTCTGAGAGGTTCAATAGGGATAAATTGAGGGGCGGGATACTCAAATCTGTTGAGAAAACGAGTGTTACCCTTTCTCAGGTGAATCAAATAGTTGATGAGGTCGAGAAAGAGCTTCTGGGAGCAGACACGGTCGAGGTGGACAGTAAGAAAATCGGAAGACTCGTTGCCGCACGACTAAAAAAAATAGACAAAATTGCATACATAAGATTTGCAAGCGTATTTCAGCACTTTGTTGATATTGAAGATTTTGAGCGTGAAGTGAAGAAATTATTGAAATGAACTTTAGTTATTTTCTGTTTGAATATTTACCCAAACAGAAAGAAAAAAATATATATTGAAAATAAGAAAGAAATATAGTTATATTAAAATCCGCAAAATAATATGGAATTAACAGGAATTCGACAAAAAGTGTTTTTAGACAGATACGCCCTCAAAGACAAAGACGGAGCTCTTCTTGAAACTACGCCCGAAGAGATGTGGAAAAGAGTGGCGTGGGGAATTTCCCAGAATGAGAAAAAAGCAGACCGGGCAAAATGGGAGGAAGAATTTTATAGAGTCATGGAGGACTTTAAATTCGTTCCGGGGGGAAGGATACTTTCCGGTGCAGGAACGAATTATCAGGTGACCTATTTTAATTGTTTTGTTATCCCGTCTCCACAAGACTCTCGAGACGGCATTTTGGACTCCTTAAAGCAATTAGTCGAAATTCAGAGCAGGGCAGGCGGGGTAGGACTTAATTTGTCTTCCCTTCGGCCCCGCGGAGCACGGGTCAAAAAAGTGAACGGTACCTCGTCGGGTCCCGTCACATGGGCGGGTCTTTTTTCATATGCCACTCATGATGTTGTGCAGCAGGGGGGAAGCAGACGGGGTGCGACGATGCTCATGCTGTGGGATTGGCATCCCGATATTGAGGAATTTATCACCGTCAAAGAAGACCTCTCAAAAATAAACGGGGCGAATTTGTCTGTTTGTGTGTCCGATGCATTTATGGAAGCGGTCAAAGCAGACGGGGATTGGGACCTTGTATATCCAAATATTGACGACCCCGAATACGACGCGAAATGGAACGGGGAAATTGACCAATGGAAAGCGCTTGGGAAAGAAGTCAAAGTTTACAAGACCGTCAAGGCGCGCGAATTGTGGGACCTTATCTGTAAAGCCGCATGGAATTCGGCGGAGCCGGGTCTTCACTTTATGGAGCGTTCGAACAAACGGTCTAACACCTGGTATTTTGAAAGACTCATTGCTACCAATCCGTGCGGAGAACAGCCGTTGGGGGCATGGGCGGTGTGTAATTTGGGGGCAATGAACCTGTCCGCGTATGTGAAAAATGCGGATTTGACGAAAGACCAGGCAGGAGAATTCGACTTCGAGTCTTTCGGGAAGGACGTTAAAGTTGCGATGCGGCTTTTGGATAATGTCATCGACCAGACGTATTATTTCTTCAAAGAAAACGAAAAAGTTGCAAAGGAAATCAGGCGCACCGGGCTTGGCATAATGGGTCTTGGAGACGCGCTTATCAAAATGCAGCTTGCATACGGCTCCGAAGAATCACTTCCGGTTATCGAGAAGATATTTAAGACGCTAAGAGACAGCGCGTATGATGCATCCTCAGACATCGCCAAAGAGAAGGGGTCGTTCCCTAAATTCATCAAAGACAAATATCTTGAAGGGTATCACATAAAAGCTCTTCCAAAAAACATTCGCGAGAAGATTGCAGCGCAAGGTATCCGAAACGCAGTGCTTTTGACAATTGCACCGACGGGCACAACGTCTCTTGTCTCGGGTGTCTCATCGGGTGTCGAGCCGGTCTACGAATTCTCATTCTTAAGAAGATGGAGGGGCGGAGAGGAAGTAATTTATCATCCATTATTTGAAGAGTGGAAGAAGTCTCACCTAGAGGCGGAAAAGCCGGGGTATTTTGTAAGCGCAAATGACCTTACCCCTATTGAACACGCGAAAGTCCAGGCGGTGGCCCAAGATTACATCGATTCATCCATCTCAAAGACGGTAAATGCTCCCAATACCCACACAATTGATGACGTAAAGACGCTTTATATGATGGCGTACGACATGGGTCTTAAGGGAATTACTTACATGAGGGATGGGTCCCGCCAGGGAGTTCTGGAGAGAGTGGATGATAAGAAAAAGGAAGAGGAAGTAAAAATTGCACAAGCCATGCCGATACGAAAGCGGCCAACGAGCCTTACCGGTACTACCCATGAAACCCAAACGCCTTTGGGAAACACTTTTATCACGATAAATACGGATAGTCAAAATAATCCTTTTGAGATTTTTATCAATTCGGGAAAATCGGGAAGCGATGTTATGGCAATGTCTGAAGCATTGGGACGCATTATGTCGATGGTCTTGAGGATGCAGTCTCCGGTTGAGCCAAGAGAGAGAATAAGAGAGATGATTGATCAGCTGACCGGTATCGGTGGCGGGCGCTCGGTTGGATTTGGGCCTAACAGAGTGCGTTCTTTGCCTGATGCGGTTGCGAAGGTTTTGGCGGAACATTTCGAATTTAGGGTAAATGGGCATGTCGCCGACAAAAATCCCATAAAGCCGGTCTTGGTAGATGCCGTAAAGCAAGACGCAGCCTCCGTAGCGCAAACACAAACACAAACGGAATCGGTAAGCGTTGCAACCCAAAGCCCATTACCCATGATGGCTACTTCTCCAAGCGCTCATCCAAATGCCGATTTGTGTCCTGAGTGTGGAGCTGCCGCTTTTGTTCATGAAGAAGGATGCGCCAAATGCTACGCCTGCGGCCACGCCGAATGCTAATTCGGCTGGACGAAGGCGAGTCTCTGCTTGTGGACACGCGGAATGCTAATTTGACAACCGAATGTTAGGAAATCACGGCGAAAATCCGTGGCTGTGCCGCAACTGTATAGTCAGAAAACGTTAACTCCCGAGCAGGAAAAAGTTTTATAAACAATAATAACCTCCTCGTAGAAAGGAGGTTTTTTATTGGCAAAAATATGGCGATATATACTAAAAAAGGAGATAAGGGAAGAACTTCGTTAGGGAGTGGTCTCAAGGTGTCGAAAGATAATGTGCGGGTCGAGGCGTATGGAACGGTCGATGAGTTGAATGCAATTCTTGGTGTTGCGGGTTCGGAATTAGCGTATTTAAAAGAAGGGTATGCGCGGTACTTGTTGGAAATTATTCACCAAGTACAGGATGACCTTTTTTGTACCGGGTCTTATTTGTCAAACCCTGCAAATGCGAATCTTATTGAATTGTTGCCGCAAAGGACGGTAGTTTTTGAAAAATATATCGACGAGATGACTGAAAAAATGCCCGAACTTAATAATTTTATCCTTCCCGGAGGGGGAAGGGCTGGGGCGCTATTGCAATACGCACGAACGGTAAGTAGGCGTGCCGAGAGACGGCTTGTCACATTGGCAAAAAAAGCAACAATCAATGAGGGAATTCTGCAATATATCAACCGGCTTTCTGACCTGCTTTTTACAATGAGCAGATTTTCAAACCATAACGAAAAACAAAGCGAGACAATTTGGAAGCGAAGATAGGGTGAAAGAGGGTGAAATTCCCTTGCTGTGCCGCAACTGTATAGTCAGAACCCCTGAAGCCTTTTCGAGCAAAAAGCATATGTCAGTCGAAATACAACAGCAACAATTTACCCCTAAAGAAGCAGCAAGTCTTACTGTATTGCGCCAGCAGTTTTCCCCGGACGGAGCCCACGACATGCTCCCCCCAACAGAAGTGGCTTCCCCAAAAAAAGCACCTTTCGCGTTTGACTTGGGGCGTGAATACGAGCTTGCTTTGGAATATGGTGACAATTACAAAAAATATTTTATAGAAAACGCGCATTATTATGCAAAAGAGTCCTATGGGAGGGTGCCGGTGAGCGAATATGAGCACACAATTCTTACACAGCCGGATGGAAGCATAACACTCGCTTTGGGACCGGATAACCTGCCCGCAAAAGAAAGCTATTTGACGCCTGCAATGGACACTGCAAAGCCCGGTTGGTATCGTAAGCGCTCAATGGCAGATGTCAGGTGGGTTGATGAAATGCAGCAGAAATTGAGCCATGCCGAGGAGGGAGATACATTTGTTGACTTTAGCCCGACCGAATATAATGTGTCGGTTGAGGAGAGAAAGGCATGGGGGTATGGGTACCACAGTTTTGTAAGGCTTCACAGAGTTGTAAAGGAGGGTGGGCAAAAAAAACTTATTTCCCGCGCTATCAGAAATTATCTTGACGCACCCGAGCAGGAAGAACTGTTTTGGCAACTCACCGGCGAGAGGGCAGGTGTTTCAGAATTGCTAGGTAAAGTTGAGGGGGTAAACGCGGGAATATCTCAAGGATACGTACGGGTGCTGGCAGATAAATTATATGAAGCAACGCCGGAAGAGCGGCGGATAGTGCCGCCAAAAGAATATACCCAAAACCTCAAAAGCGAAGAGGAGATGGACAATTCTCTTAAAAAAATTGATTCTTGGCTTGAGGTTGTGTATGAAATGATGCAAGACGGAGTTTCAAAGGATGAAATTTTGCATAAATTCCGTGGTTGGGAAAATGCGGTAAAAGATTACGTTTCCGGCAAGAGCACCCTTGATGAATTTAAAAAAATGACTCTTGAGGGGATGAGAAGAGCAATTCATGCAAACGATGAAAGTATTAATTTTTATACTCACCGAATATACGAAGCAGGAGCTAATGGATGCGGTTTGGGGTCAGGATTCGGGGAGATGGAAAGGAATAAGGATGGCATGACGTATGACTCAATGACCAATTCAACAGAAGGTAATTGCCCCGAGATAAAGTGCGGAAAATGCACCTGGAAGGCAAGTGAGGAAGAAGTCAGTCAAATAAATCAGGGAAAACTTACCAAATGCCCAAATTGCGGGTGGAAACCATAGCGTCTCACTTGAAAAAATGTTCACCTCCTGTATACGATTAATCCGTGTTTGATTTTTTTGCCCAACTTTTGTACCCAAAAAGGTGTGTCAGATGTAGGAGGGCAGGAGACTACATTTGTGACT
>CAZMSF010000025.1:0-15471 GCA_964568885.1 uncultured Gammaproteobacteria bacterium | reverse complement strand
GCAGCTCCAAAAGAAGTTTTGATGCAAGTTAACAAAAAAACAGCTGATGAAGCAAAAGAAAAGCTCACAGCAGCTGGAGCAACCGTCGAACTTAAATAATAGTTTGACTGTTTGTTAATTTCAAAAGGACCCCGAGAAATCGGGGTTTTTTTGTGGGGAAAGTTAGCGAGACTGATAGTGTTTGAACATAATATGAGTGCCTGAGCCTCCAAATCCGAAATTTTTAGAGCCGGAGCGTGAAATTCGTGCAGGTCTTGCCTGGTTAGGTACAAGGTCCACTCCTATTCCTTCTTCCATTACGTGCTCAAGATTTATTGTTGGCGGCAATACCTGGTCGCGAAGAGCAAGAGCCGCTATAATTGCCTCGACTGCTCCGGATGCTCCCATGGTGTGTCCCATCATAGATTTTGTTGAAGAGACGGCATAGGCTATTTCTTGGTCGGTCATGTCCTTAAGTTGTTTTTCCAAAACATTTCTTATAGCGCGTATTTCTACAGGGTCTCCAACTTCGGTTGAAGTGCCATGTGCATTAATATAGAGGAGGCCATCTTGTGGCAAACCACCACGCTGAAGAGCAAGTCTTAGAGACTGTTCTGCTGCGTATCCGCTCGGTTCTGTATCGTGATGGGCATCCGCAGCCGCACCGTAGCCTGCTATTTCGGCAATAATATTTGCTCCACGGGCGAGTGCAACCTCCTCAGCCTCAATTAAGAGCATTCCAACCCCTTCGGCCATTACAAATCCATGCCGGTCCGTGTCAAAAGGGGTAGATGCCCGGTACGGATTGTCAGTCCTGTTGAGCGTGCGCATATAATCAAACATCCCAAGGGTCATCTGCTCCACAGGAGCATCAACTCCTCCTACAACAACTCTATCGGCATCGCCAAGTAGTATATCTCCGATTCCACTTATTATCGCCTGGCTTCCTGTTGCACATGCGTCGGTTGGGGTAAATTTGGGTCCCCGTAGTTTGAATGCCTGACTTGGGACAGCCGCAGCACGTTCCAGGCCAATTTTAAGCGGAGCAGTGGGGGGTAATTTTTTCCCCTGAGACATTCTGTGGTCGAGGTAGGCGATGTGGCTCATGCCTCCAACCGATGTTCCAATTTTGGTGCCAAACCTGTCTCTATCAATTTGCGGGTCAAGCTCTCCGTCAATGAGTAGCCCGGCATTATCAAGAGTTTGAGCTGCGGCTGCAAGAGATAAAAGTTGGGTCCTAGGCATCCGTTTCATGTCACTGCTTTTTGAATGGCCAGGAATTCCAAATGAGGCAATATAGTCGGCGGGATTGAAAGAGGCATCGATAAGACCAGCGACTTGGATGTCAAGCTTGGCGTCTTTTAAGTGGTCCAGTTCGGCAAGCTCGGCAATCCGGTACATCTGGTCTGTATCAAGTCCGGTGATTGCCGAATTTCCTGCAAGAATATTTTGCCATGAACTCTCAACATTTAGTCCTGAAGGGGTAATCATGCCAATTCCTGTGACAACCACTTTTCTTCGTGGGATAGTTGGTTGTTGTGCCCATTGACCTTCGTAGGAATATGGATTGTTTTCTGCCGGCATAGAATGAAAGGTATAGTATCAAATGGATGAGCTGAAAGTCAATTTTGTTGAAATATAAGCCCGTAACTTGTATAATAGCAACCTATGGCAATGATTTGCGACAATTGCGGCAAGGGAATCATGTACGGCAACTTGGTTTCCCACGCAAAAAACAGGACAAAAAGAACATTTAAGCCCAATCTTCACAAGAAGACGGTTGTTTTTAATGGCAAAAAAATGAATGCCAAGCTTTGCACAAAGTGTATAAAGCTTTTTAAGAAAGCAGACACTGCTCTTAGGGAGCAAAAAGCACAGACTTCAACAGTTCCGGTAACCGCTTAAAATAATCCAAGACGTTCCAAGAGTTCTTTTCCTTCGTCTCCAAATCCGTTGATAAAGTCTTTGTAATTCATCGCATTTTTGCCTTCGACTTGAATTTTTCCCTCCGGCAAAAGCTTTACGATTTTAGTTTGATTTTTCAATTCTGTTGTTAGCCACACACCCGGCCATGGATAAAACGCGCGAATCATATTTTTTAATTTTTCTCTGTCCGGAGAATCGGTAATATCAATCATCCCATCCTTTTTTTCGATACGATAGGACCAAGTTTCTTTCGTGTGGTCCTGGGGAGTAAGAGAAAGCTCTTCGCCATTCTCCAATTTTTCAATTTGTTCTACTACCATTTCGGAACCTATTTCAAAAAGGACAGAGAGTAAGTCCTCCGACGTTTCATTTCCTGTTAATTCATATGGCCGCTTTGCTACTATCGGACCATGGTCGATTTCATTGTCAAGCTTAATAAGAGAGACTCCTGTTTGTGCTTCTCCATTCAGCAAACTATATTGGACAGGGGAAGGGCCCTTCCATTTCGGGAGCAAGCTGGGATGAATATTTATAATTCCATTTTCAAATAAGCCAATGACTCCATCCGGGATAAATGCTCCATAGGACGCAAGAATTGCTACTGTGGGGTGAAGTTTTTTAATCCGTTCCACCGTCTCCAGGTCTTTGAGACTTGAGGAAACAAAAGGAATATTTTTTTCTTTACAGAAATCTACAACCTTGCCGTTTGTATCATTGGTAACGACTAGTTGCAGATTTAATTTCATTAGCTTTTCAATGACAGGTATAACGAACCAACCGCTACCAAAAAAAATAATATTCTGCTTCATGTTGCTATTATACTAAAGAAACAGAGGATGAATATGAAAAATTGGAGTTGTTGGCAATCTACGGTATAATACCTCTATGAGTGAATCGGAAGCTAGAGTTCAAAGCGCGTCAGAGGCAATTACACCCACAGCTTTGGTCCAGGATATTTATGCAGGAGTCAAATCGCCGGAGGACCAAAAAAAGATTACCGACATGAAGGACTTCTATGAAAAAAATGACGGAGTTGTTGTGGGCGAAATAGAGCAACTTCGCACAGAAGTGGGATCAATAGAAGGATGGAAACAAACAAAAGAAAAAGCCAAACAGGAATTGGAAAGTGTTCCGCCCGATGTTCTGGAGAGAATTCTCAAGCAATTTGCGCCCTTTATTAAAAATCTTCCTGCAGGACATAGCCGGGGACATTTCTTGCGGGATACTTCCTACCTTTCACTTATTATGCATGACACAAGTGTTTCGAATAATGACCCTGTTGAAATTTTCGTCGGACTTCTGGGAGGGATGTATCATGATATCGGCAATTCGGTTGTCGACAGGTATCAGGAGGCAAAAAGGTTTTCCGGTCATGCTGAAATTGGTGCGCATTTATTTGGCGAGGTCTCAAAAGGGCTTATCGGTGACAATCTGCGAAAATTGGCGCAACTTACTATTGCCGGACATACTCATTATTTGAAAGATAGGACGGTTGTGAAAGGACAAGAAACGCGAACGGTTAAGCCATATGAAGACGAGGTTGTTGATGGAAATAGAATCGCTTTTTGGTGGACAAGACAGTCTGATAGGATGGACGCACAAGGTCCCATAATGGATGTGAGGCACATGGTGACAAAAGCCGAACCCACTGAAGACTTTGATGGTAAGGAATTTCATGCGACATGGGATAATCCAAATGACGATTTCAAACATCAGTTTACACCAAGGCTTCGGACCAACGACGAAAGGACAAAAGAACCAAAACCAAAAAACACAATGAACGTCTTGGAACACGTGACGATGTTCGCAGACTCAAATTTTAACCCGGACCTTCCATATGCAAAACACGATAATCAGCTCTATAAAGAAATGGTAAGTAAGGCAGCCGATGAGCAAAAAGAATTTGTAAATGCCGCTGCAACAGGAGCACCACAACTGACTCCGGAAGCAAGGGACGCTGCATTTAGAAGGTACTTTCGCATGGTAAGAACTATTGAGCCGGCTGATAACACCGACGATGCAATACATAAAATGATGGACAAATTTAAGTTGCTTTCGGAAGAAGAGCAAGATAAATGGGCGGGAGCGTTTGATATTTTGACGAGGAAACTATACCCACAAATGCATAAGAGAATAAAGGGAGTTTTAGATGCACCCATTGTAAAAATCAATGAAAGAGGGCAGACAGGAGCGGCGAGAGTACAAGATATTTTAGACAATCATCTGCAAGTTTTGGGAAGGGAAATCTGGAATCAATTTGAACCCTCCAAGTTGGCAGCATAGCCACTTTTTATCCTATAGAAATTGAAGATTGACCTGTTATTTTGTATAATACATACATGACTGCAACAAATGAAGCATTTACAAGTAAAGGTGGGATAGAGACTGCGATGGGAGCAAGAAATCAAGCCATAGCAGCTGCGCATCATGCTGCCCCACCAGCTTTTCATATCGAAAATCCTGAAAGATATAGAGAAGCGATGAAAGCAAGACTGCTTTTTGTCGGAGAGCCATCAGTTAGGTGCGATACTTTTGGTAACGTATTTTATGAAACTGTAGTGCCGGGTATGCGTCCTGAAAATCAGGGCAAACTTTTCAAAAGGTGGCACAAAAGATCATCCATTTTTACTGTAAGAGATGATGTTGTCGGAATTATTGAAGATTATGAGCCTGACGGAATTCAATACCTGCACAGGACATCAGCAGTCAAAGCAGTGAACAGGGTTGACATGCGACTTCAAGAAGGGCCTTTAAGTGAAAGTGAGAGGGATGAACTTAGAGTATCGTCAATAAACGATATGGTAAATGCAGGCTATACGTCATCAGTCTATCCGGAAAGAGTTAAAACAGCTACCCAGCTGGTGAAAGCAACAGAGTTAGATATTTTGGGAAGGCCCAATAATCCTCGCGGACGGATGATAGCCGAATCAAGACGCCCCCAACTTATTAATGACGGGTTAGTAGCCGACGATATATTAAAAAAGAATCGTAGAAGACTTTCAGTTATTGAGGCAGTGTGCGATCTTGTAGAACAGGACTTTGAGAATGTTGCAAGATTCTCAGCAGACACAGCGGGTGCAAAGATTGGTACGGGAGGTTTTGGCACTGAATTTATCGGATATAGGAATATAGTGCATCGAATTCTTTCTCCAAAATCTTCACCTTTACCAAAACCCTATGCGGAATTGGCTGCTAAAATTAGATATATGTTATGGGCGCGGAGTTTTGAAACGGATGTAGTTACTTTAGGAAAATATATGGACTTTAAAGAAGCGATTGAATTTTCCGATAAGTATCCATGTCTTGAGAGAGCGGCAGATTCAGCTACCAGAAGAGATAGGGTAAGAGCAGTAGCGGCAGAAATTAACGAGGGAATTGAAAAAATTAGAGAACAGAGGGCGGTAGTTAGTACGGAACAAGAAGAGCAATTTGCAATGCCCGATGAAGTTAAAAAGCAATCTGAATTAGCAGTCGATCCAAATGAGACTCCAAATCAGCGAAGAAGTAGACTTAGTCGAGAGCGTGAATGGAGATGGATTGAAAGAAATGCACCCATGGACGGAGTTTACAACGAAGTTCCTGGACATATAGATGAATCTTAAGACCTTATCAAAAGTCTGCTTGCTGTTTTTTATATATATTCTTGTCGCATATTTCTACATAGGTCTGACAAGTGTTCCTCATGAGGGAGACAGTCTTAATTATCACATTCCAATCGCAAAATCATATTTGAATGGGGACATTTTTTTTCCGGAAAAAATTAAGGGAGCCGTTTTTCTGAAACATTCACCGGGGGCGTCGGAAGGTATACTTTCGGTTCTATATTTGTTTGGGATTCCTCCGAATTTATATAACGTGTTCGGTGTGATTTTTCTATTTTTCTCCTTGCTGTTCCTTGGCAAAAATTTTAAGTTGTCGAAGGAATTAAATATAATATTTGCAGCAAGCATTGTTACTCTTAATGGAATTGTCCGGTGGCTTGACACACAAATTATTGATATATATTTGGCAGCTTTTTTTGTATTGTCATTGGCGCTACTTAAAAAGCCGGAGAAGAAAATTTCGTATTTTATAAAGTTGGGTTTGGTATTTGGAATGCTTATCGGTTCCAAGTATACGGGTATGCTTTTTGCAAGTGTTCTTATTATTATCTTCATAAGAAACTTGCTTCCATTTTTGTCTTTTAGAAATATCGTTGCGTTTGCGACCCCGTTCTTTTTAGCAGGGTTAAGTTGGTATCTGAGGAATTATTTAAGAACAGGTAATCCGACATATCCTCAAGGGTTCTTGTTTTTTAAAGATGCCGGTTTTGATATCTTAAAATTTCAGGTAATAAAAGTCGTGACAGGTTCGTGGTATGGACTTGTTGGCACGCTAAATGCTTTTGTTTCGGAATACATGATATGGGTTTTGGCAGTGCCTATTGCATTATATTCCGGAGTTAAAAAACTCCTAAAGCGCACGAGTGGTGACGAAGGGATTTATTCACTTTTATTGGTAGGAATTCTTAATCTTATTATCTATGCGTTCCTTCCTTCAGACAACAAGGATTACATTATGGTGTCCGTTATTCGCTATTCTTATTCGGCAATGATTCCTTTTATTTTGGCATTATTTTTGGTCGCAAAAAAATTAAAGAAAGAAAAACTCATAGGAGTCGTAGCAGTTGCTAATATGATGTGGGTTGGATTTCCGACACTTTATAATCCAAAACTTGTTTTTATTTTTATTCCGATTGCACTGTTTGCTTTTTTTAAAGACTAATACCGTTTCAGATACAAGTCATAAATAAGCCGCAGGAAAAGACCAATTCCCGCCGAGGTTTTTAATTTTGATACACCCCAAGCGCGGGCTTTTTCCCTGCTTGGAACCTCAAGAACCTTGAACTTTTTTTCCAGGAAAGAGATGACCATTTCCTGTTCGATGCTGAACCCATCGGATTTTAGGTTGGCTTTTAACGCTTTTGATTTTTTGATTGCGCGAAAACTATACAGTATGTCGGTAAGGTGGGTATGAAACTTATTATTTACAAGCATAACAAGTAAATCAGACCCGGCAGAACGGAGTAGTCCGTCAAAATTCATTTCCATATCCGAGCTTCCTCCGGTTCTTCTTGAAGAAATTACCATATCCGTCTTCTCTTTTATAATTGGAAGTACGAGTTCCGGGATGTCGGAAATTTGATGGGAACCGTCCGCATCGACCAGAACGATAACTTCATTTTTGGAATGTGTAATTCCTAAGCGGACGCCGTCTCCTCGACCCTTTCCGTTATCAAGTAGGTAACTACAACCCATTTTTTCTACAATCTGCTTTGTGTTATCTATGGAATGACCATCAACAACAATTACTTCGGAGGCATATTTTTTGACTTCTGCGATGATTTTTTCCAAACCTTTTGCTTCGTTTTTGGCGGGTATAATGGCAGTTACTGATTTTTTGTTGTAGGGGAGTGCCATTACAATGTTATCTCATTAAACTTATCTTCTCCATCTTTGTTCTTACCTTTTGAGTTTAGGAAAAAGGCAAGAAAGTATTTAATATAAACTTTATTATTCATATCATATTTGAATTTCATCAAACTCGTCTTCCCCCTCCTTGTTCTTATGTGATTTGAAAAGCTTTTCTCCTTGGCTCATAACGTGCGTTGTGAACAATATCCCATTAAGATGATCAACCTCATGTTGTATGATGATAGCAGGAAAGCCGGTAAAAACTTGCGTAAATTTATTCCCGTCTGAGTCTTGCCATGCAAGCGTCACCTCTTTTTTTCTTGTGACATTTCCCCATATGTCGGGAATTGAAAGACAGCCCTCAAGAAGTTTATTTTTGGATGACTCAGGCTTTTTATTCTCAACACTTTTGCTATTAGTGTAATGAGGAATTTCTTCACCTCCTGACATGTTAATTATTTCAGGGTTGATGTAGGTTGTGACTTTCGATTTTTCGGTAGGTTTCATTTGAAAAAGCCGAATCGAAAGTCCTACCTGTGGTGCTGCAAGACCAACCCCGATTGGGTCTTTGGTTGCAATAAGCGTATCTTCCATTTCGGAAATAATTTTTTTGAGTTTTGCATCGAACTGTTTCACCGGCTTGGCTTTCTCAAGTAATACTTTATTAGGGGTTACAACAATATTGTACATATCTTCAATTTTAAGAATTATATATAAACTGGTCGCTAGACGCTACCCCTAAAGGGGCAAGCTTTGCTTAGTATCTAAAAGCTATTGCAAAGTTTTGAGGAGGTCTTTTGCCTGTTGGTCATTTGGGTTTATATTCTGAAGGATGAAATTTAGGGCATCAACTGCCTCTTTTTTGCGCTGTGTATTTTTTGCTCCATCTTTTTTATTTGCTTCAATTAATTGCGAAAGGAATAGTGCTTTTGCATAATACGCATCCCTGTAGTCCCTTTTGGCAGTAATTGTTTCTTCAAGAACTTTGAGGGCTTTCTCTTTTTGTCCAACCTGATCATAAATAAGAGCTTGATTGTAGAGAACTTTCGCGTCTGTTGGTGCAAGAGAGTGGGCTTTTTCAATAGCAGTTACTGCCTCCGGTAGAAGAGTTGGCGCAAGTTCTGCGAGCGAAAACATGACACGGGTTCTGGCTTTCCAGAATACGACGTTGTTTGGATTGGTTCTTGCTACTTCGTCACTTAGCTCTTTAGAGCGGGTTGCAAATTGTAAAGCTGTATTATTGTCTTTTTGTTGAGCTGCAATAAGCGCAAGCGCTGCCAGATTTACCGAAAGTTCATTCTTATATAATTCTTCTCCGCCCCTCATCTCAACCGCTCTTTCTAAAGATGGGTTGGCCTGCTGAAATTCGTTTATCCTGTTATAGTTGTAGCCAAGTGCGTAATTTATATCGGCGTTCCAATAGTTTATCAGGTAAAAAATGAAATACAGCGATATGATTCCCAGAGCTAAGATTACCATTATTCTTCCCGTTCCGGGGCCTTCAGAGGTAACATAATCTTCCTCTGGGCCGTTGGGAAATACAAAGACTTTGGATGCTGATTTGGTTAGTGAATAATAAAATACCGGTATCAAAAACATAAGTAGATTAACAACAACTACCGAAAAACCGAAGAAATTGGAAACTTGAGTTCCTATGAACCCTCCTATTAGTGCCGGCAGAATTGGATTTCCAAACATCCGCTTCTTCCATTGCCCATACATATGCCTTAGTCCGAAGAAGAGAAAAGATAGGAGGAAGAGTAGGTACGTTCCAAGCCCGAAAGCGCCCGTTGTAGCCAGATAATTTAAAAATTCATTGTGCGCTTTATTGTAAAGATAGTCCCATTCGGAAGTTAGATTGTGTTCTACCGGCCGGTATTTGTAGTATGCATATGCGTACGTTTCAACTCCGCTGCCAAAAAGAGGATATGCTTTCCAAATATCTATCGCCCCTTTCCAAACAATCTTACGGATATCCCCCGAACTTGTGATGCTTGATTCAAGCGCGGGTTGAGCAGGAGCGGCTTGGGTTTTTTGATTTGTCGCTGCAGGTGTTGACTGCTGCACCGTTATTTGTTGTTTTGTTTTTTCCATAAGGGACTTGAACCCATATTTGTTAAGACTTGGAATGGGATTTTGAGTAAAGAAAGTAGTGAGAACAAAGAGCAACTGTATGGCTATAAGAGTTTGAAAACTTCTTTGCTTTAGTATATTTGTGACGGAAAAACCATACTTTCTTACGATAAGCAACGTAAAGAGGAAAACAAATACAAAATTTCCTATCCAAAAGCCAATGAATCCCGATTGGGATAAAGTCCAAGTCAAATCAAAATAGAAAAGAAATGCGGTGATAAAATATGCGGCAGTTTTAAGTAGGGGATATGAAAACAGTTTCCCCTTTTTAATTTCTTTAGAAGCATTAATTGTATAGGAGCTTACAATTGGAAGAAGTATGAGAAGGAAGGCTGCAAGCCAGTTTGGTTGCCCGAGAGTTGAAAACATTCTGATTTTTGGTTGAAATGCCTCCGTCCAGCAAGAAACATCAAATGTTCCTCTGAAAGCGAGGCACGTCGGGTCGTTTCCAAAATGCGAAGGAAATCCCCACAATGCAACAAGAACGCCGGATATGAATATTGCATACAGCATCCGTTTTGCTCTTTTAATATTTTCTTCTTTGTCAGAGGTGAGAATATTTGTCGAAAGCGCAAAATATAAAAAGACATAACATAGCGAAGAAAGAAATCCCCCATTGAACCGTGAATAATATCCCCAGAATGAGGTATGTATGTCAAGGGAAAAAATAGTCGATATAAATTGCGATAAAAGGAACAGTAGAATTGGGATATCAAAAAATGTTCTTCTCACTTCAAATTTGCGCTGCAATACCATTTTTGTTCCCCACAAAAAGAAGAGGATGAGACTGTAGATAAACAGAAGCCACATTTTATTGAATTCAAAAAGCTCACTGGTATAGGGGTGCATCGCAAGAGGGGTTGTGACGAAAAGTGAGTAAAAGACAATTTCAATTGATTTATTAAGCCTTTCGATGTGTCTTCGCATAGAGAAAATTACGGTTTTAGATTAAAAAAGTGTATCATAAAATTTAGTCTCATGAAATGGTTAGAAGATGGGAAATTCAAGGCTGTCATGCATCTTGGAGCATTCATTTTTTTTGGTGGAACTCTGTTATGGATGTTAAAGGCGCTTTTTTTAGGGCTTTATCCTGATTTTTCGGTATATTATTACGGTTCTCAGTTATTCCTTTCCGGACAAAATCCTTATCTCTCAGGACAAAAACTGTTCTCAGGTTATTCTTACCCGCCATCTGTGTTTCTTCTATTTGTTCCTTTTGTGTTACTGCCGTTTCAAACCTCGCAGTTACTGTGGGTGTTTTTAAATGTGTTGTGTCTGATTGCATCTATTGTTCTTCTTGCAAAACTATTTTCTGTCAAGTTTTTTTCTGACACAAACCTTATTTTGTCCGGATTCATTTTTATTTCTTTTCCCGTTAAATTTACTTTGGGAATGGGGCAGATCAACATCTTGATTTTGTTTTTTTTGGTTTTAAGTCTTTATTTTTTGAAAGTAAAAAATTATCTTTTTGGCGGAGTTTTTTTGGGTCTCTCACTTGTAATTAAATTGTTCCCGCTGCTTTTGCCGGTTTATTTTTTGTTAAAGTTAAACAAAAAAATACTAACAGGGCTTTTGGCGATTTTTGGAGCCGCATTTTTTTGCGTCATTATTTTTGTTCCTGAAAAAACAAATCTGTATTTTTTTCACAATGTAGTACCGTATTTTTTTTCGGCATCTTGGAAGCTTGATTACTATAGTCAGTCGTTAAGTGCTTTTATCGGAAGAACTTTTGGAACAGGAATAGAAGGGAATTTTTTAAGAATAGTGATAACAATTATTATTATTTTTATTACATTTTTTGTTATTTTTAAGAAAAGTAGAAATGATTTTGAGACATTGAGTCTGGAATATGGATTGTTGATTACAGCGACAATGTTAATTAACACATTTTCTTGGCAGCACCATTTTGTGTGGCTTATTATTCCTTTTTATGCTTTAACTGTCTATCTATTGAAAAATAAGATGGGGAAACTGTATTTCTTATTGCTCACAATTTCATATTTTCTCGTTGCAGCAAATTTAAGAACGCCGGAGGATTTTCCGCCGCTAGTCCGGTCGCATGTATTTTTTGGCGCAGTATTCCTCTTTATACTTGGTATAAAAATATTATTGACAAAAAAGCAAAACAATTAATGTTTTATTGTGCTTACGTATAGGGTATACTACTGTGTATATTTCCTCCCAAGGGCAATAGCCATTTCCTGGCGGCGGATTTCAATTGTAAAGTAATATACATATGTTTGATTCTCTATTTTCGCTTTTTTCTCATGATTTGGGAATTGATTTGGGTACAGCAAATACGTTGGTTTTTATTAAAGGGAAAGGAATTGCTGTGAGAGAACCATCAATTGTCGCCCGTCATTTGCGTTCTAAAAAAATAATCGCAGTAGGAACCGAAGCGAAAAAAATGTTGGGCAAGACTCCGGGTTCTATAGAAGCCATCCGTCCTCTAGAGCACGGGGTCATTTCAGATTTTGATGGAGCAACATACATGCTTTCATATTACATAAAAAAAGTTCACGAATCAGGAAGAAGAATTCCGCTGCTTGCCCGTCCTCGTGTTGTCGTTGGGATACCAAGCGGTGTTACGGAAGTTGAACGCCGTGCGGTATGGGAATCTGCCCTTACTGCCGGAGCAAGAGAGTGTTATCTTATTGAAGAACCGATGGCAGCAGCTGTGGGTGCGGGAGTTTCAGTTTTCGAACCGACAGGGGTTATGACTGTTGATATTGGCGGCGGAACGACGGAAATTGCCGTCATATCTCTTGGAGGGATTGTCGTTAACCGTTCACTAAAAGTTGCAGGTTATGACATGGATCAAGCAATCATACACTATATTCGGCTCAAGCACGGACTTATCATTGGGGAAAAAACTGCTGAGGAGGTAAAAATAAAAATAGGCAGTGCATACCACAAAAAACAAAAGACAAAGAATACGAAAGCGAATACTGATAAGCAAGATGAAGAAGAGGAATCTCATGAGAGAGTTGCTCTTATTCGGGGAAGGGATGTTGAGAGGGGACTTCCCAGAAGTTTGAGAATTACCGAGTCGGAAATTCGGGAAGCAATGGGGCCGGTTATAACTGAGATAATCGATAGCGTAATGGAGGTCGTTGAGGAAACACCTCCCGAGTTGACCTCCGATATTTTAGAGTATGGAATACTTTTGACCGGAGGTGGAGCGTTACTTTCGGGCATGGATGAGTTGATTGTTGAGCGTACAAAAATTCCGGTAACGGTAGTTGAGGACCCCTTAACGACGGTCGTGAGGGGATGCGCTAAGCTACTGGATGATCCGGCGCTACTCAATCAGGTAAAAGTTACAGGTGGTCTCAGGTAAGCCTCTTTACGTTATTGTATGCGGAAGTTTTACTTCAAAACTTCCTGAAAAGAGGAAAAAGTCTTGCCTCCGTTCCCATTCGGTCTCTACAGTAAAAGTTACAGGTGGATTGAGACAAAATTCCATAACGTTTAATACTACTTTTTGTTACACAAATTTTCGTCTTTATTACTTCATTCTTACATTCCAATTGATATGATAGCATTTGTTAAAAAATATGGAGAGAGAGCGCGAAAGGCCAAAGGAAGCGGACTTGCCTTTTCGACGTGCGCGTATTTTTTTTGTTAGGCACGGGGAGCCATTGGAATATGGCGCAGACACATCGTTGACAGAAAATGGTCGAGAACAGATAAATGCATTTGCTGATTATTTTGTCGGAGAATTGATGGGGGATGAGAGAAAAAAAATTGTTAAGATTCTAAGAAGTGACAGAAAGAGAACCGATGAAACAGCCGAGGTTATCTCAAGACGCGTGCATGAAGGGATACGAAACGGTACTCTTAAATCAGTAACTGCGAAAGACAACATCCGAAAAAGACATTTTATTACTCCCAGTAATACACTCGATCCGTTAATAAATTTGGGTGTCCCACTCAAAGATGCGTATCGGGAATGGATATCGCTTAGTCACAATCAAGCAGCGGAAATAGGGGTAAAGTGGAGTGGGGATGTGGCGGAGGAGGCTTTTCATCTCACTCAACTTTTAGGAAGTTTTGTTGCTGATGCTCCTGTTGGACCAGATCTTTACTATGTGCTTGCAACGCACGAAACAACACTAGGTGCCATTCTGAAACATTCCTCATTTGGCGAGCAGCCAATTGGATTTGCACAACATGTAGAAGTTGAAACGAGGGGTGAGTTTCGGTGGATTTCATTCAATGAGGGGGTATTCAGTGGTAAAAAAAAAGACTTTGATTTCAGAATTGCCGACGGGAGAGCTTCCGGCCTATAAATATACTAACTTCTCAGTTTTTTGTGTCGCATTCTATCAATCGGATTTTGGATAACAAGAACAAGAAATATTGAAAATAGAATTGTAGGGATTGCAATAAGTACCGAGTTAAGAAAAGGTACGGTTGGGATATGCAGGGAAAATAAAATTTTTGCAAAAATCATATGCGTTATATAGACAGGGTATGATAATTCTCCAATAAATCTATCGAGCGCATTTCTTTTAGTGAGTGTAAAGAAATACGGAATGGAGAGGGCAAATGCTATGTAATAACAAAGTCCGAATAAGAATGACTTCTCAAGTATCCGTCCCGGTAAGAATTGATAAAAAGTGATGAAAAGGAGAAAAAAAATAAATGTCATCAATGGAAGTTTTGTCAGTTTAGGCTTTTTTAAGTACTTGTAGATATAGCGGTAACTTACCGTCCCTAACAAGAAGAATAGAAAATATTTCAAAAAACTATTGATTAGAGTATGTTGAGGAACAAGAGAGAAGGGCTCAATGATTCCATAAAAAAGAGTTATATAAAAAAGTGCGAAGAGTAAAAAGTTTTTTTTGATTCTCACAAGAAACGGGGCAAGAGCATAGAACATAAGTTCGATTTGAAGTGTCCATGCCGGATTTACAATAAGATATCCGGGTGCCAAATTGTCCTGAATAAAAAAGTAATCTCTTGTTAGAATAAGCGTAAAATTTCTCAAAATGAAATTCACGAATTCGGTTATCGCAGGAACGCCCGACAGATACGTTGAGTACTGAAAATAATGAGTAATTGCAGTTTCTTCGGAGCCTAAGTGTAAATAAATTTTTATGAAACCAAGAATAAGTGTTAATGAAAGTGCAATCCAGTAAAGTGGAAAAATTCGCAACGCACGGCTTACATAAAATGTGAATTTAGACTGATATTTTCCGTCAAGAATAAGCGCCATATAAAAACCTGAAATAATAAAAAAAGACAAAATAGCGGCTTGTTGATCGAAAAGAAAGAGCCCATGAGGTTCATGTGCATGATACACTACGATAGAAAGAGCGAACAATAACCTCAAAATCCCCATGTGAGTAGTAGTATATCCTCGACCACTCCATAAATAAAGTGGCCTTTGTTATGGCTCATTCCGTTGGGCGGGAATTGTCTCGTCACAGTCTGATGTGGTAAGCAGAGCTTGCCACATTATAGTTTGATGTGGTTGACAAATTTGAGGCTTTGAAGTATCATATACCTACATGAATTTGAACTTGTTCATTCGTGGATTTAGGCTCAGAGGAAATATGAAATCAACAGTTTGTTTGACAACATCTTCTTCTTAAGTCTTCCGCGGAAAACATAATTCACATTCGGTTCTTTGATAACTGAATAGACGTTTGGAAAGTGGTGGGAAATCTTAGATTTCCTTGAGCTGCAAAGCTCAATGAATACTGCTTTTCAAATATTTTTTTTAGGTTCAATAAAATTCTAAAAACAAGTAAATTGACGAGCAGGACAAACACAAAAATGTTTGTCTGTTTTGTAATCAAAACAGTCACTCAAAATTAGGTTTTCCTAATTTTTTTGAGAGTTTGATCCTGGCTCAGGATGAACGCTGGCGGCGTGCCTTAGGTATGCAAGTCGAACGAGTTCCAGCTTGCTGGAACTAGTGGCGGACGGGTGAGTAACGCGTATGAATCTACCCAAGAGTTATGAATAACTT
>CAZMSF010000024.1:6366-16054 GCA_964568885.1 uncultured Gammaproteobacteria bacterium | reverse complement strand
AAGGTATGATATTCTTTGCTACTCTGAATATACATTTGATAGTGATAGTGTTAATTTAAGGCAGAAAATGGCTAATCAAAATATATCAATCGAATCTCTCCCAGACCTTCTGACCGTCCGTGAAGTTGCCGAATTATTGCGCGTCAGTCCCTTGACCATTAAAAGATGGGGAAAAAGAGGTAAGTTGCCCGCTATCCGCATAAACTCCCGAGGGGATAGAAGATACAAAAAAGAAGCAGTCCTGTATCTTCTCGGTATTCAGCAAAAAGGAATGTAATTGTTCCACGCCTATTCAGTCACTTCACCAATCTTCGAAAAGAAGCAAATTATTTTAAAAAGCGAGAAATTTTACAAGAATTAGAAATAGGCCGGCTGCTGCAAAAGAAAAGGGGACCATGCAGCCCAAAGCCTCATCAACCGGGTGTTGCTCCTCAAGATGAAGAGTAGGTATTTCCATAAAGCATTATTAAGAAAAGAAGCTTAAGACTGGGTTTGCTTTGGGGAAGAAAAATGTAAGAGTTGCCCGCGAATTCAACGGCCCTACTTGTATGGAATATGCTCAATTAGGAATTCTTGGCGGGCGGTTATATGTAGGCCTCAGTTCCTACCTCATAAAGATAAGAAAGTAGAGGATAGCAAGGACAATTCTGTATATTCCAAATCCCACAAAACTGTTTTTTTGTACATATTTTAGCAACCATTTAATAACAATGAGCGCTACTACAAAAGCTATCAAAGTGCCGATTACCAATTCAAATATCTGACCGGAAGTGATAGAGCCGGCTTCCTTTACGAGGTCCAGGCCGGTTGCGGCGACCATAGTGGGAACTGCCAAAAGAAAGGAGAATTCGACGGCCGATTCCCGGTTTAGGCGAAGGGCCATACCCCCAAAAATTGAAGCGGCAGAACGCGACACGCCCGGAATCATGGATATGGACTGTATCAATCCTATTATCAAGGCATCTTTATAGCTTAATTCTTTTGTTGTTTTCATTTTGTGTTTTGATCTTCTCAAAAACATTTCAATTGCAATAATGAGAATTCCTCCCACAAAAAGTGTTACAACGGGTACAAAAGAGCTTGATAGAAGGCTTTTGATATGTTTGAAAAGAAGAAATCCCAATGCGCCCGTCGGCAAGAAGCCGACACACGCTTTGTAGAAAAGTGGTTTGTTTGAAAGTATCTTTTTGTAGTACACGACGACCACAGCTGCGATTGCGCCTACTTGAATTGCAATCTCAAAAGTAGTGAGAAATTCTGATTGAGGGATCTGTAGGACATGGGAGGCTAAAATTTGATGAGCGGTAGAGGAGATGGGGAGAAATTCCGTAAGTCCTTCAATTACCCCAAGTATTACTACATGCAGAATGTCCATAAAATTAGTATATAGGAAAGAAGCACAGAATGAGAAGAGGAAAAATTGTTAGGAATAGTACGGGTATAGTAGTATATGAATATATTGTTTGTTGTTTTGATAGCTCTCCCTTGCTAATTCCACAAAGAAAATATGATGTCAAGACTTGACTTGTAATCTCTGAACGATATACTAGATATGCTCTTGAGTAGATGGAAAATGGTCGTGTTTTCCTCTACAACTTTCGAAACAGGGTATGTACCGGATTTTCCGGCACAAAGAAAGCAGATACGCTCAGATTTAGGTCCGAGGGTGAGCTTTTCCCAACTTATGTTTCGGGGAATCGCCATTTTTCATTCTCTTAAGAGCAGGATTTATACAAGTGAACACAGTGAGCGTCGTAAGCGAGCTTGTTTCTTTAAGCCTCGAAATAAAGCCTCGCTTCATTGAAGTTTCGTTTCGGCAGAAGCTAAACTAGCTCAAGATTTTGTGCGAGGCTTATTTATACCTTTAACCACGCAAAATGCGTGGTTTTTTGTGGCTTTGGGCACCTATTGTACTCAAAACAACGAAAAATAGGACAGCTTCAAATGATATGGTTTGATACTATTTTGCTAGTGTTTCTTTTTTAAAAAGTTAAAAAGAAGGGATTTTGAGATATAATGAGTATGCATTTGTAAGTTTCTGTGAAAAATTGGCGAAATGGGTAGGAAGTTAACCTCATGGAAATATAGAATATGCAAATGAAGCATGCCGATGTAACTCAGTGGTAGAGTAGCTCTTTCGGAAGCAGAGCTTGAAGTTTTTAAGCCGCCTTAACTCAGCGGTAGAGTAACTCTTTCGTAAAGAGTAAGTCCCGAGTTCAAATCTCGGAGGCGGCTCAAAAACTTTAAAGAGCAGGTCGGGAGGGCAACCCTTCTTAAGGCAGGGCAAGGTTAGCGAGCATAGCGAGCGATCTTATTCTCACCATCGGCTCAAAATAGTAAAAAGCCGTTTTAGCCTCGAGTAAGTAGTATGGACTGAGGCTGTAAATTAATTATACGTATATTTTTCGTGATAGGCCCATCGATATTTTTCCTCTTTGCATCTATCAAACGATTGTAAAAGAAAATCAAATATAATAACCCTATAGTTTTGACATTGAGGCTCTTTCTTGGTATAATTTTCTTCTGTTTTTGCCCTGAAAAAAACGAATTTGCATGTTTTGTACGGGCAAGAAAGCACATTGAAAACTTGCGAAAGATTTTGAACGAAGTGAAAAAATCTTCGATGCGACTTGTCGCATGCTAGATTAATTTTGCAGGTGGCTACTTAGGTTTTATTTCTAGAATCTAGTTAGCCATCTGCAAGCGATTGTGGATGAGTAATTTCGGCGAACGCCGGAAAGGAAGGCAGCTTGGAGCTGTCCGACATCCCCATAAAGGGGACGGTAGTCGAGGTGGGATTACGGTTTGCCCGCGTCCAGGAAACTGGAAGCACACGACTGTGGTTCCTTCGACCGCAAAGCCTAAGGGTGGTGATACTCGGTGAAGACCGAAAACCAGCCCTAGGTGACAGAGCTTCTTGGAGGTTACGCTGGCCTCCGAAGGTAGGTGCGGAGTTGATGTTTAGTTCAAGGGGCGAAGACCCTGAAGACGATCGCATCGACCGCGCAATCCTTCAAACCGACTGGCAACGGATTCGAGCAATCGAAGATATCCGACAAGCCGAGTCGACAGCCAGCCAAGACCACGAGGAAGAGGAATAACAATGGCCACTAATACCGCTCAGGATACCAACGACGCCAACGACGAGCTTCCGCTTGCCCTGCAGGTGGTAGCCCAAATCAGGGATGACATCTTCACCTACACCGCCAAGATGGCGGAAGGAGAAGAGGTATCCGTCGAACACAAGTTCTGGCAAGGTACCAAGCTCATCGTGCAGGTGTTGTCCGGCCACGCCCTCATCAAGGCGATGGAGGCGACAGCCAAAAAGATCGAACAGCGCTTCTACGAGCTGCTCTTCGGTCCTGCGCGTCAGTCAGCCACATCCTAGCTCCAACCACAACCCCTTCGGGGGACCGTGCCGACGGTATATCGGCATAAACCCTATCGGAGAGGACATTTATGCGAGTCATCATTATGGTTGCCGTGGTGGCAACCCTGCTTGCCGTAGCATGCGGCGACAGACCTGAGAAATCGATACCGGTCACGACGCCAACGCCGATTCAGGTCAAGCCAACGCCCACTCAGGCTACAACAGGCCCGGTTCAGCCGGTACCAAGTCCGACAACAGCTCCGAGCACAACTGCTCCTTCGGGACAGTTGAGCTTCAGCTGCACGGGTGGAACCGGCACCATGCTCTTCGACGTTCTCTTCCCTTCGGGGTTCGAGTATCACGAGAAGGGTGTGGCAGATCCGGTCATCGGCATTCGAGTCATTGGCTGTTTCACCAACCCAATAGGGGTGAGCGGTCAAACCCCAACCCTGGGGTCGAGGCTCGCAACCGCGCTGTTCAGCAAACCGAGCGGCTATCAGTCGGACGACGAGTTCTATTCGGTGGCGATTGCGCTCTTGGGGAGCTTCCTCAAGGATTACACCGCCCCGAGTGCAACGCTCATCATCAACGGCGCACGAACAGGTCAAATCCTGCAGGTTGCGCCGCTGTACCGACAGCCACCGGCAACGACAGGTCCCCGGGCCTAGTCCGGCCCTGGAGAGGGTACCAACCGATGGTATATCGGTATTAACGTAGGTTTTGGAGGACATGATGGGACTCATCGATGCCGCGAAAGCGGTCAAGGACGGAGTGAAAGTGGTTGCCCGTGAGGTCGACTTCTTCTTCGATGGTTGGACCACCGAGGCGGAGAAGGACTACATCCGCAGGACCGGCCGTAAGCCGCCGCCGCGCTTTTAAGCGCATCTTTCGCAAGTATGTCCATGGTTTGATAACAGCAAGCCAAGGACCCAACGGCTCTGCCGCCCAACCAGGCGGCAGAGCTATTACCTAAAATTCCCCACACCGATACATCTTACATTCACAAGACTTCAGGGAAAAAACGAGGCTACATCTCATAGTATTTGATTTGGATTTACCATTCTGATATAATTTTCCCTTGTGTTTGAAGGATTTGCGCAATTGCTGTGCAAGCTCATGCAAACGCTCTTTTACAGCTTGCGAATTTTGCAGGTGGCCGTATGGTTACTACCGATGAAGTAGTAGTCAAGCGGCCATCTGCAAGAAATTGTGGGTGAGTATTGGTCACGAGCCAAGAGGTATGAATGAAAATTCTAAGAGGTGCGGAAGCACCGGTAGAGGCCGTTCACTTCTACAGGAGGTTCGGATTTATCCGGCCGCCTAACGACACAGAGCTCTACGAGCTCGCCCACGGACACGACATCTTTTTCCATTTCGACACCTTCGAGATGGTCCACACCTTCAGGGGTAGGGTGACCTACCGTCTTGCTTCGATGGACGAGGCCCTATTGTGGCTTCCCCGGCTTACACCCGGGTTGGTCCTTCACTTTGACTTGCATGTTCAGCAGAGCGGCAAGTACAAGGCCTCGCCCTGGACAATAAAGTCCCTTTGGGACGATGCTGTCCGCAAATTCGAACGACGACAAATAAAGTCAGCCCACAACGAAATGCTGGTCTGCCAGTAGAGGAGGATGATGGATCTCAACTCAATCCGAAATCAGGTTGCCCGCAACCGTGGCGACACACCCGTGCCACGGCGTCTCGTCCGTGCCCACACCTTTGTGGATACGGCTCACACCTTAGGAAAAGACCTTTCAGACCTGGCGCGCATCGCACAGGATATCTTGCGTGCCATCGAGCGCATCGCCGAATTCATCGAGCGGAAGAGGAACCCTCAAGAGGGTTCTCACGAGGAGGGTGAGTAGAGTTTTTCTGCGTTACCCCAACCTCAACGGGTTCGTCAATTCGAACAGCGCATCGTTCAAGCCCACGCCTCAAGGAGGGGCGTAGTTCACCATGGATAACATCAACGCTTTCGGCGTGGCCATCATGCTTCTGGCACTGGTGGTCGCGGGTGCAGTTGCATCCGCATTCCGTGACTCGCGGCGGATGGCAGCGTCCGGCGATGGAGGAGAACGGCTGCGGCTCTGGAAGTCGACCTGGTTCATGTTGGCGGCGGTACTGGTGTACCTGCCGGCGACGGCGGTCCTCGCCAGGTTCTGGTGGGAGCAGCGCTAAACATGGGGTCAGCACCAGCCATCGAGGAACGGCACGCCGTCCCCACAGCCGGCGAGCTGGAGTTCAGGCTCTACAACAGCTTTAATGAGTCGTGCCCCCCCAACTGGGGAGATGAGGCCATCGAGCTGGTCTACGCCGACTGGGCTGAAGAGGATGCTCAACTACAGGATGCAACCTACAACAACTCCGACTTCTGGAGTAGGGTGTTTGTTACGGTGGTTGTCCTCATCGTTGCCGCCTATTTTGGAATGGCCCTGCAGTAGCAGGATATCTTTCGCAAGCATGTCCATGGTTTGATAATAGCAAACCAAGGACACCAACGGTCCTGCCGCCCAACCGGGCGGCAGGGCTATACCTACATCTGCTGTGCCACTTAATGATAAGTGTCCTTTTAGTCCCATAATAATTGTTTCCATTTTAATCAAATGATATAATGCTCTTGCATTAATTCGCGCAAACTGAAGCACGTTTGCGGTACATTATCTTGCACATTAACAATCTGTGAGAAATTTACGAACAAGTGAGTAAATTGATGGACTGAGCTTTATGCGAAAGCCACGAGACACCCCTTGAGAAAAGTTTGAATCTACAAACTTTTCGAAGTATTGTTTCCGCTGTAGTGGGGAGAAGAAATTGTCCTTGCCAAAGCGGAAACAAAAAACTAAGGAGGGCACGATGCCCGGCAGACCAATGATCCTTTTCATTGTTGCAGTAGTAGGTATCGTCGCCTTGCACGAACTCAATTCCACCCTCGGTGGGTTGAGTTTTTTGGCGGGAGTCGGTATTCTGCTGATATACCTGGCAAACAGGGCTGTGGGACCTATCGTTCCACCCGAAAAAACCGAGCAGGTCAAGGTAGACGTCTTCCACGGTGGAGATTGCTATCAGGTTTCGCTCGAGGTAATTGTCGTTCGGGAGATTGGTGCCTTTTACGGCATCGCAACTTCCGGAGAATTCTGGGAAGGAGTGTTTCGGTTTCCTCCGAATACATATCCTCCTACCATCCAAGCTCTCAGTGAGGCTGTTGGGGATTACGCCCTGGCTGCTCTTCAAGGGCTCAACGACTCAATCTCAATCCGGTACACAGGGGAATGTAGGGTGGGGACGGTTTCCGTCCAACCCCGGCAGATACCTGCCAATGTATCGGTGGGATAACATAGGCCCGGTTATGCCGGGAGAGATACCTTCATGTGGAGGACAGCATGGCATACGTGGTTGGTCGTTTCTTCTTTTGCGATACGGTCTGGGGACTGGCTCGCGTCAAGGATGGAGACGGCAGGAAGATACTGCTCCACCAAAACCACCGCGTTCATCCTTACGCGCGCCCGACCGGGGTTGCATACACCCATTCGGTTAACGGGCGTCGCATCAAGCGCGGTCTGTATGTCCGCATGAGAATCGCCGAGTGCCGAAACGGCCTCGTAGCCGTTGAGTGGATGTACCTGGATGATTATGAGCGTGCCCGCAAGAAGGTGCACGACGAGCGGCGTAAGCAATTCCGCCGGCGAAAGTCGGCCACGCGAACAGCTCTTCAGCCTGTTGGATGAAGACTAGTCCCGCGGTGGAATCCGCAACGCCCTGGGAGGGGCAAGAGCATGGCAGTCGACAATTACCATCCGCACGACTCGACCATCGTTGGCATCGCGAAAGGAACCTTCAAGGGAACTCCGGATTCGCGCCAACGGAACCTGGACCACATCAACGAGTGCCTTCTGGAAAGGCACGACCCCGGAAAGGATGAGCCCATCGCTTCCTGCAAGAGCAAGTACGATGCCGCTCTGAAGGCCGCTGCCCCCAAGTCGGAAGCGAAAGCATCCGGCGACGGATGGCTCGACCGTTTCCTTCACGGCATGTTCGGTCGCGGCAAGGCGTGAAGCCTTACTCTCACAGAACCCGGGACCCCTGCCGCCTGCAGGGGTCCCACTATCTACAATTCAAGTTATATCGGTACAGGGAAATTTATTGAAAAATTGAGGTGGATTCGGTTTAGAATCCGAAGAAACGGCCAAAACCTTTTTTCTTCTTTTCACCGGAGTCATCGTCATCATCATCGTCTTTATCTTCGTCCTTATCATCATCATGGGATTCCGTTTTTTGTTCTTCCTTTTCATTCTCTTGACTATCTTCAGACATTTCCTCTTCGTTATTTTTTTCTTCCATTCCTTCTTCATGAGAAGACTCCATTCTCATTTCATCGGATTTCACTTCATTCTCATTATTGTCTTCCATTTTGCCTCCTGCAGACTCTTCATGGGCCTCTTCAGCTTTTTCCTCATCCTGAGTTTCCGAATTCATAGGTTCGGTTACTTCTTCTTGAGTAGAAGCTTCAGCCATCTTTTCTTCCTGCTCGTTGTTCTCTTCTTCATGAATTTCAACAGAAGGAATATACTCATCGGCAACAACTGTTTCCTCAATTGCCATTTCCTCTGTAGGCTCTGTCATCTGTTCTTCGGAAGGCATGTCCTGTTGTTGCTGTTCTTCCTCAACCGCTTGGGTAGGCTGCTCAACAGATATATCTTCCCTTTTTTCACTTATTTGTTCTTGGGGTGTAGCAGCTTGTACTGTCCGTCCAATTCTATGAAGGATATCTTTGAACCCCTCACTCATTTGATTTTTGCGCTTATTGTAAAGGCGAGTAGTGTCGTGAGTTACCCCAAGCGAACGCTGAATCGAGGCAAGAGAATACCCTTCAAAAAGCATCCAGTATAGAGCAAGGCGCTTATACATCATCATCTTTTCCTCAGTTGTGAGGAATTCCTCAAAGAATTTTTTGGTTTCTTCGTGGGAGAGTGAATCTAAGAATGAATAGAATTGATTTTCAAGTTCGCGAAGTGTTTCCGGTGATAATTCAACTTTTGAACGTCGTGGCATATAGGGTTGCACCTAGAAGATATGCTAGGCGTAGTCCTAATATATCGGCATACATATGGTTCTGTCAAGAGGGAATTATATTTTTAACTATTGTTCACCTATTTTGCTTTTGGTACAATTGCTTTTATGTTCAAAATTGAGAAATTTGACCTTCTTGTTTCTTTATATATTTTTTGCATCGTAGCCTCAGAACTGATGGGTGGAAAAACATTTCCTTTACTCAAAGTATTCGGATATCAATTGAATGCCAACGTCGCAATCTTTCTGTTCCCCTTTATCTATACGATTAACGATATTGTTATTGAAGTTTTCGGGACTGAGCGGGCAAGAAGCATCATCAGGTCGGGCCTTATCGTCGTTGCCTTGTTATTCCTGTATACGATTCTTGCTACTTCTTTGCCTCCTTCAGGCAGGTTTGTGAAAACGGAGGGCGCTTATGACGCCGTTTTTCGCCTCTCAACACGCATTGCTGCCGCTTCGCTGATTGCATTTGCGATAGCCGAATTTACCGATGTATTCGTATTTACCTATGTTCGGAAGAAATTGGGCAAGAAGGCCTTGTGGCTTCGGAACAATGTCTCCAACTTTGTGGCTCAATTTGCCGACACGGTCATATTTATGACTCTAGCTTTCTACGCGTTGGATAAGCCTTTCAACTCCAATGTAATATTTTTGACAAGCCTCATTATTCCTTACTGGTTTTTGAAAATGGCAATGTCTATCATTGAGACCCCACTGGTGTATCTGGGGGTAAAATGGTTGAGAAAGTAACCCTACGTTTCTATTACTTTTGCCCCACATTTTCCTGACTTTCAGCTCATTTATTGTTTGGTCAGCATCATGTCAAGTATATTTGGCTTATAACTTCTAAAATACTTATAGACACGCAGGGTAAGCGCGTCAATCTCATTCCGGATTCATAGGAGGATCTGGTGGATTACAAGTTTGGTCAGTTGGTTAACGTCGAGGTGAACGTGCGCGCGGACAGCCCCGAGCAGCTCAAGGTCCTTTTGAGGACGAGTTCGGTCAGGGGGGCGTTACTTCGGTACGTCACTGAGACCTCACGCGAGTTCTCTCCCGACGGGAAGACCGTGACCATCCGGGGGACGGCGAGTTGGTACGAACAGATATCCAACGACGCCGCCCGCAGGCTGGATGATGTCCCTTGGGACCTTGGTTTCAGGGGAGGTGGTCTCCACGTCATCTCTGCGGCAGAACAAGCAGGATAATCTTTCCGGGTAGAAAGCCGAGAGGCTTACGCAATGCCTA
>CAZMSF010000024.1:0-6266 GCA_964568885.1 uncultured Gammaproteobacteria bacterium | reverse complement strand
ATTTTCTGCTTTAAATTGCGGGTGAAATTGATTATATCAGAAAAAAACAGGCCGAGAAAGTATTATACGAATCTTGTGAGGTATATAGCGATGAAGCAGATAGCAAGGAGAATATAGAGAACCGTAACGAGAGAGTGAAGTACCGGAACCTCACGCATCAATGGATGTTTTTTTACAGCTTTTTTAGATGTTTTTTTAACGCCTTTTTTTGCCATATGCACTCCTTAATACAAGCTTAAAGAAAAGTCCACAGAGGTGTCAACTGATACATACCATAGTTTAACCATTCATTTTGCATACAAGTAGAGCAGTGTTGATTTTCCTTTTGAAATTCCGTTGATTTTACCTCTTATTTGACATACTATTTTAGGAAATGAAAAAGTGGATTTTAGTAGGAATAGGCATAGTTCTCCTTTTAGCAGGAGGAGTATCCTTTTATATACTTTCTCTTCCTCCAAAAGAGACATTATCAAATGAATTCAAAGAGAAAGCGGTCTCAAAACTATTGGGGAGGAAAGCTCAGCTGACCAATACTCCGGAGAAGACCGGAAACACAACCTATAAGGGCAAATACATCACCTTCGATTATCCTGCTAAAGCCATAATATATACACTTAAGGATCCGAATTTTGCCTCATCAAGTTCGCTTTTGGAGGATTTTAGCTTCGATATCAAAAGTCCCCGCATCGTCCTTAACCTTGCAGTGCTGCAAAACAACCACAGGCTTGCCTCAGTTGAAGATAACCCAGGTGTCAAATTCAGGCAAACCTCGCCGGGTCAATACAAAGACGTCTCAAAGCCGATTGACGGATACATTGGCAAAATATACGAGAGAAGCGATGAAAACCCCGAAAAAACGGCATTTTTCTTGGTTAACGACCATATCTATACGATTGCTATAACCGGCAATAGTTTTGACGATGTGAAGGGTGTTGCCGATTCGATATTTTCCTCGGTTAAATTCAAGAATTAGTGTGCTTTTTTAACTTCCTTCTGAGTATTAGGTTGCCGATAAATAATGAGACAATAAGAACAACTGTAATAATTGTCCATTTCAGAATTTGAGTATCCCCAAGCGTGAGGAATGAGGAAGATGCGGTGAGTGTTTTTCCGTTTTTACCGAAGTGGAGTGAGAGGGTTGCCGTATACTTCCCCGGGAATATTGTGGTGTGAAGCGGTTTTGTTGTGACCGTGTACTTACGTATCGCCTCTGGAAGCGTTATGAGAGAGTCCTCATTCACGACCCCTTTTGCGACTGTTCTGCCGCGCACATCTTTCACTTCCACAAGGCCGTAGGGAGTTAGGTCAACATTGCCGGTATTTTGGAAGCGGAAGAGAAAAGTATCTGGAACAGTGAGTCCCGGCTCAGAAGGTCCAAAAAAGGCAATTTTCGCCTCTTCGTGTTCGTTTCCCGTGGATGCTCTCACAAAAAGGAGTGAAGCCAAAACCCCCTTAATCTTAACCGTCTTTTTGTTGGTATCAACGCTTCTTATCTCGGCAAGAATAGAGCCATAGTGACCACCCGGGCTCAGTTTATCCTTGGTTATTGTGACCGTGATGGGCTTGGTTTCTCCGGGATTCAGAAGAAGGGTTTGCTTATCAAGATACACCCACGAGGAAAGTGAATATTTGTAATTAGCAGCTTCTTTAGGGTCAAGAATGCCCACAGGGTTTCTATCTTCAAGCTCTCTCACGTCCTGAACGGAAAGAGCAAGTTCGACCGGAGTCGAGGAGTTGTTGGTGTAAAAAATTTGAGTTTCGGAGCTGTCACGGGAAAGGTCAACTTGTGTCAATTGCGGAAGAACTGTTATGGTGTTTTTGGGATTTTGAGCCCGGACTTTACCGGTTATAAAAATAAGGTAAAGAGGGAGTATTATGAGAAGGAAAATAAGACGCTTCATACATTCAAGTTTATCAACAAGAGAACAGGTGAGTAAAGGTCTTTAGCGGCTGCGCTGCTTTTTCAACTCCCGTCTGATATACCAGCGTAGGAGGAAGCGAATAACAATGACCAGGACAACGAGGCTCACCAAAATTACTGCTATAGCAGTATAGGGGATGAGCCAGAAGGTTGTGGTGCCTTCAATTGTTGCATCTCTTTTCCCATCGTCATATACCATAAGCAAGGTTGCAGTGTAGGGGCCAATTCGAAAATGGGTGAGCCTATCCCAATTGATGACAATTCTTGTTTGCTGCCTGCCGTTCTTATCAAGCTTTGGAGTGCCGTTTTCGATAATTGGCTGCCTTACGATAAACCCATCATCCCAGGTTGAGGTAAATGTGCGGGTTCCACCCGGCAAAACCGTTTGATGCCCTCCGTTAATGTCCAAAATCGCAATATCCTTCTGGTGAAATGAGCGTATGAAGATGTTGCCGCTTGGTTTTACATGGACATTTCCGGTATTTGAGACCTTTGCCGTAAAAGTGACCGGTACGTATTCGCTGACAAAAATGCTTGGTGTAAAGCTTACGAGACCGGTTTTGGCTTTTGCCCCTTCTTTGACGACATTCAAAAGCACAACCACCAATACTTGACCCTGAACGCTTGCACCTGTCCCTTTAACCCCTTCCTTTTGTGTCGGGTGAACCCTCAGAACGTAGTAATAACCGTATGCGGCATTTTCAGGGATTTTAAGAGAGAAATTCACATCTTGCCATTCTTTTGGCAGTACAGTGACCGTTGAGGGGTCGACCGTAAGCCAGGAAACGAATTCGTCATCCTTTGTCGGTTCTGCCGGCACCGGTTCTCCCGATGTTGCGTCGGATGAAAGTTTTTTTACGTCAATACCAAGGTCGACAGGGGTAGTCTGATTGTTTCGTAATCTAAAACGCTCTTTTATCGTGTCTCCCGGTTTTGCGTTCAGCTCAATCACCGGTGGGCTTACGGTGATGTCAATTCCGGGTGAGGTATTTTGTGCGTGTGCTATATGGATAGAAATAAAAGCAATCCCGATTGCTAATAGTAAGAGGAGAAGTCCAATTTTGACTTTCATATCATTTATTTCTTCCAAAAAGCTTCATAACCCGTCTCCCAATTGTTTTGGCTGTAGACACAATTCCAAGAAGGGCAAAGAGTATGAATATTATGCTTCCCACCACAATCTTCCAGGGGAAGACAAAAAATGAGATGCTTTTCTCAAGAGCAATATCTCTTGTTCCATTATTAACCACAATAAGAGTCGTAGCCGTGTATTTTCCAATACGAAGGTCAAGAATTTTATCAAATCTTACCTTTAATTCACGCTTAGGCTTTCCGTTTTTGTCGACTACATTTTTACCGTCGACGACTTTATTTTCATACCACATGAATGAGTCATTCCAGAGAGTTTCGTATGTCCTTTTGGTGGAGGGGAGAATTGCTCCGTCGTTAGGATTTACATCCAGCGTTGCGACGGTTCTTCCCAAAAAATCCTTTATGAAAATGTTTCCTTTTGGTCTCACATGAACGTTTCCGACATTTGCGACTGTCGTTTTGAAGTTGACCGGAAGATACTCATACCAACCGGCGTCTTTTGAAAAATCAGAAATCTTTACCTCTGTTTTTGCTCCTTCACGGTTTACATTCAAAAGCACGGGAACGACAATCGCCGCATTTAATTTTGTTCCGGTAACTTTCTGGTCTGATGTATCGTCCTGTGTGAAAGAAAGCGCCCAATAGTATCCATACGCTGCGTTGGAAGGCACCGTGATATCGAATGGTACTGTTATCCATTCATTGCTCGGGGCTGTGATGCCGGTATTTTTGACCGTAAACCATGTTGAAGTGTCGTCCGGTGCGTTCTGAATGGTGAGTTCTCCGTTTTGGTCTCCTCCCATCTTTTTTACTTCAATTTTGATAGGAAGTGCGTTCCCTGTGTTATTTCTGAGGCGGACTTTCCCGTTAACTGTTGTTCCGGGTTTGGCGGTAAAATCAAAGAATACTGGCGAAACTGTTGCGTCGAAATTACCGGGAGTAGTTTGAGCAAGGGCAGGGGAAGCAAAAGAAATTGCAAGACCAAGAACTAAAAAACTAACGACAAACAACTTTAATTTCAACATTTCCTAAAGAATACATCACTTTGGGCAGTAAATTTAGAAACTTCCGGCAGCTGAGACTACCAGAGTATCGGAGTAGTCTGAGGCAGCCAACTGGGTTGAAGGGATTTTTGCGCGTACGTTAAGAGTTACTTGTGTGTCACTTTGTGCGCCAGTTTTTGATGAGACTTCATGGAATATAGTTCCATCAAAATGTCCTCCGGATGTTACATTGGTACCATCATATCCTGAATTTATAGTAGGCGAGCCTGATGTTGCATCGGCATCAATGACAACCCCCGTTGAAGATGAAAGGTCGGTTACTGTGGGGAATGAACCCGGACTTGTGATATCCGAATTTGCTGTTGTGGAGTGGAGACCTCCGCCCGTACCTCCGGTTGTTGAGGTTCCTTGAATCCATGATACATATCCGTTTCTTGCATTTGTGCTCACGTGCTGAACGACACTTCCGGATGTCACTGAGCTTGTCGAAAGAGTGCCAAGTGCAATAGAATTTGCAGAAAGTGAGAATGTCATTGTTGCAGATACCGAAGCAGTTACAGTAATTTGATCGGCTCCTGAGGACACAACTGAAGTTGCAAAGTCCATCTGGTCGGTAAACGGCGAGCCTCCTTCGGTTTTAAGAGTTCCGGTCTTGTCGTTTCCCGCTGCTCCTACTGTTGAAGATGCCCCAGCAAAGTTGAAGCAATAGAATGTGCCAGCTGAGAAAGCACTAGTAGGAAACCTAACCGAAACACCATTAACAGATGTTGCAGTGCCGATACCCGGCCATGCTGTCGCAGCACCTCCACCATTAGGATCAGTTGGAAGATTGGTTGTTGTTGTGGTCCAGTTGCCTGCTGTCTGTGAGATAGTCCAGTTGGCGGGAAAGTCGATGATAACTCCCGTCTGGGTTGTAAGTGTAGATTTGAGGCACGCCGTACCGGAAATCGCCGCTCCGGTTGCAAGACGATTAAAGCGGACAAAACCTTCCGTAACGGAAGCATTTGCTCTTCCGGGAGTAAAGAAGGGGGAGAGTAGAGAAATAAAAGTTACTATATAAAGAAGGACACTTATGAATGCCTTTTTATCTTTAAAGCTAAAATTGCGCGTTTCTTTTAACACAGAAATTGGGCTAGATAAATACTTCATATGCTATATGCACTAATGTATCAAGCAAACCATATTTTGATAATACTTGTCAATAGTCTCTTTTTATATCAAAATGAGCCTGTCGCCAATACCGTTAGAACATCCGAATAGTCGTTGGCTGCGGGAGTAGTGTTGGAGGCTTTTGCCTTGAGTGTAAATGAAACGCGTCCGGAAGTGACCGGTGCCCCTGAAGAGTCATAAATCGTCCGTTTTGCCGTATCGAGTATGCCTACATTGTCGCCTGCCCCGTCATAAGGACTTACCGCTTCCATTGGTCCTCCCGAAGTTTGGCCGACCGAATTATTTTGTGCTCCGTACCCTTCGGTGACTCCGACATTCGAAAGATCACTACTGACAGCATTAATTGTGTGGCTTGCGGTACTGGATAAAAGTCCCATATTGGTACCCAATATATATATAAGACCGCCATTTGTGGCATTCGTTGAAATGCTTACCCACACTTTGTCACTTGCAGTGGTGACTGAGCCGGGAGTAAGATTGCCGATTGCAACCGAATAGGGCGGATTTGTCGATTGATCTGCCGGTGCAATGTCAATATCAAAACTCAAGGTTGGGTTGGAGGTTGCAGCGTTGGCAGCGGGGCTCCACATGAATTGTGTATAAAATTGACCCTGTTTTGCTGCTACCTGTACAGTATAGGTTGTGCCGGGGTAGAGGCCTATTATATTGAAGCCTGAGGAGCTGCCCCATGAAGAATATGATTGCCAATCGGAAAGTTCCAAATCGTTTCCCACCGTATTGTCGCTCTGGACATATTGAAACTGACCACTTCCGCTCGCGATACGGATGGCATAGGTGGTATCGGTCGGATCTGCTCCTCCACGGTTGATGGTGAGGTGGAGCTTGTTATACCAATTATTTGAGTTCACAAAAGTTGGCATGGCGGGGGTACTTGCTTGGAGCGTGTATTCAAGCCCTGCACCGATGAAATAATTGGAAGAGGAGGGACTTCCTTGATCGACTTGTCCGACCGTTCCGAAAAGCGAATAATTTGAAGAGCTTGATGTAGCGGTTCCTCCTGCACCAAAACCATAATCAAACAACTTATAGTTGTTGCTGGCCGGCGGTACCGCTTGGGC
>CAZMSF010000023.1:11940-16221 GCA_964568885.1 uncultured Gammaproteobacteria bacterium | reverse complement strand
CTATTATGAATGCACTTAAAGTAAATATCCCCGATTTTGTTCAAGGAAAAGCTCTGCAAGTATTTAAGTAAGTTATCTTCGTACAAGAGAAAGAGCATGTTTGCAGAAAGAGTTGTGAAATATTTTTACTTTTTGCTATGCTATATTAGGTAATAGTAGTCCCGTTTAGGAGTAGCGATGAAGATTCTTTCCTTTATTCCCAGACACATTAAATGGCTTATTGGATTATCGATAATCGCAGTTATTGCAATTATTGCGACTATTCTTGTTAATAATTCAAAGCCTACTTGTAGTAATTGCAATGTAATTCTGGTTTCACTTGATACATTGTCGGCATTGCATCTTCCCTGCTATGGTTACGAGCGGGATACGGCGCCAAATTTGTGCTCATATGCGAAAAAAAACCTGTTATTTACAAATTCTTTTTCGCAAGCACCTGCTACTCTTGACAGTCATTTTTCAATTTTTACATCACTATATCCCCATACCCACAAAATGCGGCGAATATCTAGTACACCACTGGATGAAAAATATCTCACCCTTGCGCAAGTTATGAGAAACAATGGATACGATACGATTTATCATGGTACTCTGACCGACCTTCATTTGCCGTTGAATCGAGGGATTGAGAGGGGGTTTAATACCGTTCATGGCTCTTCTCAAGTAGAAACATGGAGTGAATCCTATAAATTATTAGAGGAAAATTCAAAGAAAAACAAAAAAACTTTTTTGTTTCTTCACACATATGCAGTGCATGACCCATATCTTACTGGCCACAAAACGAAGCATTTATACACAAACCAAAAAGAATATACCAATATTCCTCTTACTGTTGATGAATTTGCAAAAATTACTCCTGAATATCTTGAATTTGTCGGAAATCAAATCGATTTACTGATTAAAGACAAGTTGCATCCATACAAACCCTATTTGGAGACTGATGTTAAAAAAACAATAGAGATGAAGAATATAAAAAAATTTAACGAGAAATTAAAAATTTACAACAGTCTATCGATTCCCTATATAAGTTACTGCCTAATAGCGTGGGCACATAAACTTGTTAATGAAAACGACCCGGTTCAGGTAGAATACCTGAAGGCCCTATATGATGAGAGGATACATCAGCTTGACGAGTATATCGAAAAATTAATACAGCTCGTAGAAAGCCCTAAATACGCAAACAATACGATACTTATAGTAACCGCTGATCACGGTGAAGAGTTTAAGGAACATGGTTATTTGTACCATGGTTATAATTTATTTACTACTTCAACTCGCGTACCTCTTATCATCCACATTCCTGGAGCAAAAGCAAAAACCATCAAAGAATACGTGCAGGGCATAGATATCTACCCAACAATCTTGAGCCTATTAGGGTTAAAACCACAATCCAAGATAGAGGGTATTGATTTAACTGGTATTATTAAGGGTGAACCCAACGCAGCTACTAACAAGTATTTGTTGGGTGAATTTGGTGGAAACTTGGGTATACAACAGAAGAACTGGAGATTTTACTATTCTATTCCATCTAAAACCTCTCTTAAGCTTTATGACCTAGACGCTGATCCGAAAGAGAAAAGGAATTTGATAAAGGACAACGAAACTAAGCGAGGCGAGTTTCTTGATATCGTAAAAAAACTAAATATTTCGTTCAATTAGGTACGAATAATAACCTCATCAAATACCTGGGTATGGCTTATTTAACGGAGGTTATATTGTGAATATTCTTTGACGTTTTGCTATAGTAAGTATTATCAACTCCTATTGAAAGATATCGATGAGACCGTTTTCTTTTATTCACAAATACATTAAATTATCTATTGGATTATCTTTATTGGTAATAATTGCAATCGTTGCTATTGTTATAATTAATAATTCTAAACACAATTGCAATAACTGCAACGTCATATTGGTTTCACTTGATACATTGTCGGCATTGCATCTTCCCTGTTATGGTTACGAAAGAAATACTGCTCCCAATTTGTGTTCCTATGCGGCAAAAAACCTCTTATTTACAAATTCTTTTTCCCAAGCACCAATTACTCTTGACAGTCACTTTTCCATTTTCACATCTCTCTATCCTCATACTCACAAAATGACAACTGTGTCAGGTCCTCCCCTGAATGAGCAGTATCTTACATTAGCACAAGTTTTGAGAAACGAGGGGTACGATACTGTGTACAATGGTTCCCAGACCGATCTTCACTTACCTTTAAATAGAGGGATTGAAAGGGGTTTTAATGTCATCCGAGGTTCCTCACATATTGAGACCTGGGATGAATCTTATAAACTATTTGATGAAAATTCAAAGAAAAACAAAAAGACTTTCCTTTTTCTCCATACGTATGCAGTCCATCAGCCCAATCTTACCGGCCATAAAGAGAAGCATTTATACACGAACCAGAAAGAATTTAGTAATATCCCGCTTACTGTTGATGAATATGCAAAAATTACGCCTGAATATCTTGACTTTGTAGTTAAAAGAACTGAGCGAATAACGACAAGCAACAAGAATGATCTGGATAAATTCAATACGGAAAAAGACTTAAGGCTTGCCAAAGAAATGAAACTAGCAAAAACATTCAATGAAAAAGTAAAAATCTATAACCAAATGTCAATTCCTTACAAGGGTATTAGTATGCAAAACTGGAGAACCTTGCTCGTCAAACAGGATGATCCGGCACAAATAGAGTACCTTAAGGCATTATATGATGAGAAGATAAACGAGTTGGACGAAAATCTCAAAAAATTATTTGAGCTTGTCCAGAGTCCCAAATATTCAAAGAACACAATACTTATTATAACCGCAGATCATGGGGAAGAGTTCATGGAACATGGACATCTCTACCATGCTGAAAATTTATTTACTACTTCAACTCGCGTACCTCTTATCATCCACATTCCTGGAGCAAAAGCAAAAACCATCAAAGAATACGTGCAGGGCATAGATATCTACCCAACAATCTTGAGCCTATTAGGGTTAAAGCCGAAATCGCACATTGAGGGCATTGATTTAACAGGAGTAATTGGAGATGCCGTGAATGCAAATACCAATAAGTATTTGTTGAGCGAATTTGAGGGGAAAATAGGAATTCAAATGCAAAATTGGAGATTCTATTATGACGCCAATAGTAAAAAACCCGTTGATCTTTATAACCTTACTACCGATCCGAAAGAGAAAACCAACCTGATTAAGGATAAAAAGGAGAAATTGAGCGAATTTATGAACCTGGTAAAAAAATTAAACATCAAATTCAACTGAATTTAATATCCAATTTCCTTTAGGGTATTGATGATTTCCCTCTCGTTCTCCGAAGCATTTTTACTATCTTCTTTAACAGTACTTGGTTTTGACGCGTTAAAATACTTATGCATCTGTGCTTTTAGTCTGTTTGAGATATCGTGAGATTTTTCAAGAATGTTGTTTTGCTCTTGGGGGTCGGCTTGAATGTCATATATTTCCTCACTGTAGCTTTTATATCTGCAAAAAGTAGAGCCGGTCTCAATATATTTATTCGTTCCGTCAGTAATGCCTTTTCTTCCCGTCATATTCACAGGTGTCATGAAATGTACGTACTGCTTACCTTTGCTGCCAGGATTAGAAAGGAGGGATGTTAAGAGGGTAGGTTTACGGGATATTCCCAATAAACTGAGTATTCCCGGCAAGATATCGCTGTTGTCAACCAGTCCTTTAATCTTGTGCGGGGAATTGCCGGGTAGAGAGACGATAAACGGTATATGAACTGAAGATTCGTAAAGTGCATTCCCATGATGGTACATATCGTGGTCAAATCCTTCGCCGTGGTCCGCATAAAATACAACGATAGTGTTACGGTCCAGATGGAGATTTTTAATTGCGGAAAGGACTTGCCCGACTTGATCATCGGTTTGCCGTATTTCACCGTCGTATAGAGCTATTTCTTTGCCTAAATCATTCTCGGAAAGTTTTGTCATGCAATTATCCCGGCTTTCTTCAGGGTTGAGTATGCTCGTTTGATTGATGTTGCAATATTTTTTGTCTACCTCGCATACATATTGCCACGACGGATTATATGGATGGTGGGGGTTTAGATAATGCAACCATAAAAAGAATTTGCCTTTTTGGTTGTTTTTTAAGAATGTTACGGCTTTTTTGGAAACCACATTCTGGTCGCTATATGCGAACATGTAAACTGCAGGATTTGTATATGCAAAGCCTGAAGTGTTGATGAAATTATAACTGTCGAAATTTGCCTTAAAAAATGGTGAGAAAAATTCCATTACAGGATTTGTAACAAATGC
>CAZMSF010000023.1:0-11840 GCA_964568885.1 uncultured Gammaproteobacteria bacterium | reverse complement strand
CGTAAAGATGGTTTTATACCTTTTCTCATACACTAATTGCACGGTAAAATATCTTTTTGAGTAAGAAGTTTCAATATGTCTTCGGCTATTATCTCATGCCCCTTAATATTTGGATGTCTATCGCTCATAAAATATCCATTTAGATTAAAATAATTCCTGAAATTTTCAGCATACACATAGTCATTTTTTTTCGAGAGTTCTTTTAGTATATCTATGAACTGTCCATCCATGAGCGGGTGGGTAGCAATAACAACTTTTCCTTTAAAGTAATTTCTCAGTTCGCTAATTGATTCTTCGTTTTGCTGTAAAAGTTTGTCTTTTCCAAATTTTTTAAGCACAACATCTCGAGCGGTATTCCAAATATCTTTTCCGTCAACTATTTTTTGGTATCCAAAACTTGCGCCGACAATTTTATCCATTTCCTTTCGTATCTCTTCATTTGAGCGCAATAAGTCTACCTGGTACCAAATAACCAGGTCGGGATTGTATTTAATGCCTCTTTTCTTAAATCTCTCCACGGAACAAGCCGCGTCATATGCCGATACCCCCAAGTTAATCACTTCAAATTTTTTGTTACCTTTGCACGAGAGATGATTGAGCGAATTTTCAAGAACTTCAGTCCAGTTAGAGCGCGTGCTTATGTGTTCCCCAAATGTAAAGGAATCTCCAATCGTTATTATTCTATAAGTATTTGACGGTTTTTCAACGTCATAATCCTTCGTTTCATTCAAGGAATCATGATTTATAGAAATTAATGCGTTTTGTTCTGTGCCATCCGTATAAGTAATGTTTGACTTGGGTTCGAAGAAATACTTCAGTTTGTCGGTTGGGGTTCTGACCAAATGGGAATCCGGAATTAACTCCGAGCTTACAACGCCCAAAACGTGCCCAGTTTTTTTGGCCAAAATACTATAGCAGATCGAAACGGTTATGATTATTTGTGCTGCAATAAAATAAATGAGTACCCGTTTTTTCATTCTCTGAAGAGCTATGGTTTGTTAGCGTATTGATTAGTTATGCCGACCGATTTGTTTCATCGACATAGCATCTATGATACCAGCTTATGCATGGAATGTAGTAGGGGGATTTAGGTTCTTGCGTTGTATTTGACCATGTGCAAAGCACAGAGCAGGATTTATTTTATGCTTTAACATTATACTTGCTCATGAATGTTTCTATTCCGTGGGCAAGAAGCATTTCAAGATTTTTTTGAACGTGTTTGACCATTGTTCTTACCTCTTGCCTCTGTCCGTTTGCGAACGGTTCCAGTACATACCGGTCGACTGTATGTGGATTTTTTGCCTCAAATTTTGAACTGTCAATTCTTGTTGGTTTTCCTATTCCCATCCTGATTCTTAAAAATTTATCAGTTTTGAGGGTATTTATAATAGATTCGATTCCGTTGTGTCCGGCTGAACCACCTCCAAAGCGGATTTGAAGCTTTCCAAGCGGCAAATCAAGCTCATCATGGATAACAATAAGGTCATCCGGTTTCACTTTATAGTATTCAAGCAAAAGATTTACAGCCATGCCTGAATTGTTCATGTATGTTTGAGGCTGAGCAAGAAGAGTAGGAATGGTATTTATTGTAAGTTTTTTAACCAGAGACTTCGTTTTCTTACTGCTATCCCAGCTGCTTTCTTTGAGGGGTTCGTACTTTTTGAGAAGGTGGTCGAGTGTTTCAAATCCGATATTATGTCTGGTACCGAGATATTTTTCACCCGGATTTCCAAGACCCACAATAATTTTCATATCAATATTATACTACAGGAGTGTTAAAAATTATCGTGATTTGAGTCACAATTGAACGTAGAAAAGGTTAGACTTTTCCTTTACTTGCATTTTCACCTCTGATTTCCTTGCTTGTAACTTTCCCATTCTCATCAATTTGGTAAACATACGCTTCTCCGGTTCCAATTTCCAGATTTGCAATATCTTCATCAGATATGTTCTCTAACTGTTTTACCAGTGCTCGAAGTGAATTCCCATGAGCAGCTATAATAATATTCTTGCCTTCCATAAGTTTTGGTTCAATTTCTGACGTATAGTAGGGGAGTACACGCTCATAGACCATTTTTAACGATTCACCATGGGGGGGAGGATAATCCCAACTTCTTCGGATTTTCTGAAATTCCTCTTCACCAACCTCGTTTTGGATATCCCATTTGTTTTTTTCGGTGTAATCGCCATAATCACGTTCGTTAAGGGCTTCATTTTTGGTAACCGGAGGAGTTTGGTGAATTGTTGTGAGTATATCATCAAGGGTTTGCTGTGCTCGGCTGAGAGCTGATGTATATGCGTAATCAAAATGTATGTCAGTAAGTGCTTCTCCGGTCCGTCTTGCTTCATCATGACCTACTGGGGCAAGAGGAATATCGCGCCAGCCGGTCCAGAGACCTTTTTCATTCCATTCGGATTTACCGTGTCTGACAAGAACTAGTGTAGCCATACTATAAACCTTTCTCTATCTCCAAAAGTCTGTTGTATTTTGCGAGACGCTCACTGCGGGACATTGAGCCTGTTTTTATAAATTCAGAAGCGCAAGCATAGGCTAGGTCTGCGATAAATGAGTCTTCCGTCTCACCTGACCGGTGGGAGATTGCGGTTTTCCATCCTGCAGCATGGCTCATATTGATAGCCTCAACCGTCTCCTTTATTGAGCCGATTTGATTGACCTTCACAAGCACGGCGTTGGCTGCTTTTTCCTCTATTGCACGCTTAATCCTTTCTGGATTGGTGACGAGTAAGTCGTCGCCGATGGTTATAAACTTAAATTTTTCGGCCATTTCCGTAAATGTTTTCCACGCTTCCCAATCATCTTCGGCAAATGCATCTTCAAATGAAAGAATGTTGTATTTTTGCCCGATTTCAGAATAGTATGCCGTTAATTCATCGGGGGTGAGCCATTTGTTCTGTTTTTTAAGCTCGTATTTGCCGTCTTTGAAGAATTCGGTTGATGCAACATCAAGAGAAAGCCGGTAATCGGTAACATTTTCGTATCCTGCATTTTTTGCTGCTGTTACGATTGTTTCCAAAACTTCTTCATTCGAATTGAGTAGGGGTGAATATCCACCCTCATCTCCAAGAAGAGTAGAGAGCTTTTTTTCTTTCAAAACCTTGCCGAGAGAATGGAAGATCTCAGCAGCGATACGTACCGATTCCGAGGGAATATTTGAGTTGGGAACAACCATGAATTCCTGGATGTCAAAATTCCAAGACGCATGTTTGCCGCCATTTACAATGTTCACGAGTAATTGAGGAAAACCAACCGATTTTGAGCTGAAGAAATATGAATTCATAAATTCCCATAAAGGTTTGTTTTGAGTGTGAGCTGCGGCCTTAACAACAGCCTGTGACACAGAAAGAATAGCATTGGCGCCGAGCTTTGCCTTGTTGGGTGTGCCGTCAAGCTCCAGCATTTTCATATCAATAGAATTTGGGTCTGCTTCCATGCCCACAACCACCTCTTTGATAACCGTATTTACGTTCTCGACTGCTTTTTGGACTCCTTTGCCCATATAGCGACTGTTGTCCTCATCGCGCAGCTCAACCGCTTCATGTGAGCCCGTTGATGCGCCCGAAGGTACCGAAGAAGCATGTTGGCTTCCATCATCAAGAGTAACGAATGTTCTAACTGTTGGGTTGCCTCTGGAGTCGAGGATTTCAAGGGATTTAACGTCGGTTATTTTCATAGCCAAGAAGATATTCTAGAATGTTGATAATAAAAATTCAATACGTGTATTGTCACATTCCCAATAGATTGAGAGATGAGAATACAAGCTGACTAAGAATGTCTCCAAGCGGGGTAGCAAGGAGTAGAAGAAACAGAATGAATATTCCGAATGGTGCCAACGCAAAATATTGTTGAGCTACTTTTTCCGGCATGATAATTGAGAAAAACTTCGACCCGTCAAGTGGAGGGATTGGTATAAGGTTCAAAAATCCGAGTATTAAGTTGAAACGAACGACAAGTTTTAATATCTGAAAAATTTCAGGCGAAGCGGAAGCTACAAAATGACCAAGAGTCGCTGCGATTAACGCGATGAGAAGATTGGTAAGAGGACCTGCAAGGGCAACAAGGGCCACGTCTTTTCTGCCTTCTCGAAGCATGAGTGGGTTCACCGGTACTGGTTTTGCGCCACCAAAGATGATGGGCGAACCTGAAGCAATCAAGAGAAAAGGAACAATCACGCTCATAATTGGGTCTAGGTGAGGTATGGGATTGAGCGTAAGGCGCCCCGCGATGCGCGCGGTAGGGTCACCAAGTTTATCAGCGACGTACCCGTGTGCAATTTCATGCAAAATAGCCGAGAAAACAATGATAATAATTGCTATTAGGAAAGCTTCCACAAGCTATATCATAACATGTTAGAGTTTTTGTTTGCCATGAGAGGGTTGGCGCCGTCTTTGCCGTTCCCCGAGGCCGCTGTTTTCGAAGTCTTTGTCAAGATTTCTATATATTGGAGTGAGTGTAAGGAGTTTGCTCGAAGCATTTACAAAAACGAATCGATTATCTTCATCCAGCCCGATTGCCATGCGCCAAGCCCCAAGCTTTCTATTCAGTGAATTAAACACCCGTTCAAACCCCCCAAATCTGTCAAAAGCATCACTTCGTGCTATATCCACCATTGCAAGCTCCAAACGTCCATGAGTGTATGATGCGGGAGAGGTAAATAAGGTATGAAACAGAATTGCCTCATCGGTATTAAGCTCAAGCCCTCGAGTCCTCCCACGGCCCGGTATTTGAATTCGGGCTGTTACTTTCCCCGGAGATTCGGGTGTATGTTCTAACACAAGTTTTGGTCTTCCCGAGCTTCTGGATTCGACCCGTCTTTCGATAGGGTCTTTAATTTCTTCTGAAGGGAGATCTTCCGGTGCGAGCGCCTCTTCCTCTGCTGTTTGTTGAGGTTGGTCGGTAGTCTGCTCAGCTGCGGGAGTATCCTCTTGTGGCTTTGGAAAGGTTTTTTCCGGTGTTTGCTCGGGAGCCACCTCATGCTCTTCGGGCAGTGGGCGGGCAGCATCGGCCGCCGCCTCCGCTAAAGATTTCATGCTCACAACGCCTCCCGAATTGTGTCTTCCATCGGGAACACAAAGACCTTCATTGAGAAGAGTACCCCGTAACCGCTGAAGCTGAGGACTCAATCGATTTCTCGCGGCCCCAAGGGGAATTCCCGGGTATATGAGTCCTGCAATTTGGCTGAAGGTATACTTTCCCTCCTCAATCAACCCTCTCAACTGGTCTTGAATGGAAAAAGCTGGGATTTCTTCGGAAGGGGAGATAGAGGTTTCAGAAGTTGAGGAAGGAGGACTCTGTTCATCCTCATTTGCAGGGAAAGAAGAAGTATTTGTAAGTTCTTCCATCGCGTCCGGCACGGTTTCCAAATGCCGAAGGTATTTTGCCCGTTGCAGTTCTCCCGGTGAGACTTCATGAAAACATTCGGTAACAGTATACGGTATACCGTACGCATGAAACATTTCTTCCAACTGCCATTTTGTCTGTAACGCTCTTTTTTGGAGTTTTTTAGGCGTAATATCTTCTCCCGGCTTTCTTAAGATACTTCTGGCATCACTATCAAGAAGAGGATTTTCCCGGCTTGTCGAAAGTAATGACTGTAGATAAAGTGCTTTAAAACCGCTCAGAGGAATAGTTTCTCCTGTTGGTAGAGTAAATTGCCGGTATTCTTTTGAATCCAACTCTGATGGGAAGGGCAATACATTAGACGGTGAATCTTGAAAATCGGCCGCAGGGGATTTGGGAACCCTTAAGAGTCCCACTCCAGAAACTTGAGCTAAAGAAGTTATCTCAGCTGACACCTTCTTGCTAGTATACCAGTGGGATTTATCTCATTCAATGATGAAATTTCTTTGTATTTGTGTGCTTTTTATGGTAAAATGGCCTATCTGATAATGAAAGGAAATAATTTGAGTGGCAAATTCGACATCTACTACTAAGCAAAGCTTGCCTATTTCTTCCGGGAAAGGGAAAGCTACCTCTATGGCTGAGCTGATGGCTCGGCAGTCTTCATCGTTTAACGCCCTAAAAAGAGGGGATATGGTTACAGGAACGGTCAAGAAATTAACCCCAAAGGAAATACTTCTTGATATAGGCTATAAGTCGGATGCGTTAGTTATCGAGTACGACAAACAGAACCTTGAGAACCTTTTAGGGCTTCTTAAAGTGGGCGATAAAGTTACTGCAAGCGTTATTTCACCCGAATCCGAAGAAGGATTTCCAGTCCTTTCTTTAAGACGAATGCTTGAGGAGAAGGTCTATGGTGCACTTGAAACGGTTTTTAAAGCCGACACAACACTGACCGCCCACATTCTTGAGGTCACACGTGGAGGATATTTTATCGAAACCGATGGGGGAATTAAGGGATTCTTGCCTAACTCTCAATTGATGGAAGGCAGACTCAATCAAGGCGATAGCGTAGAAGTGAAAGTCATTGAATTTGACCGTGAAAAAAAGAGGGTTATTGTATCCCAGAAGGCGACTCATTACCTAATGAATGCTTCGGAAATCGAGAAGTATTTAAAGAGGGATGCTGTTATAAAAGGAGTCGTTACGCTTGTAACGCCATATGGAATTTACCTTGAAATATCGCCTAAAGATGGAATTTTGATTGAAGGATTTATACATATTTCAGAGGTATCACACCAGAGGGTAGAAGGACTTGAGTCGAAGTATAAAATTGGAGAATCACTCGAAACACAAGTTATTGGAGTAGACTCCGAAAATAAGAGAGTTAATCTCTCTCTGAAGAGGTTGGAGAAAGACACATTTGAAGATGTAAAGAAGAAATATAAGCTTGAAGAGACGGTTAAGGGTATTGTATCTGACGTCAAATCAAAAGGAATTACACTTACTCTTGAGAAGGGCGTTACGGGTTTTATTGCCTCAAGTAAAATCCCAACAGGCACGGAATATAAAATCGACGAATCTGTCGAAGTCGAAGTTACCGGATTTGATGATAAGAAGCGGCTTGTTCTTGTTTCTCCCGTTCTCAAGACGAAAGTCATTACATATCGTTAAGTAACCCCTGCCCAGTACATTCGAGCCTGGTTTTAACAGTATTCTTTTGCTATTCTTAATCTGCATAGATATCATGTAAGAGTAAAAGGATAAGAGAATTTACAGGGAATTTATCATGGTAAAGAAAATATTTGTATGCAACAATTGCGGTAATGAAAGCTCAAAATGGTTAGGTTTATGTCCTTCTTGTCAGAGTTGGAATACGTTTCAGGAGATGACACTTCCGGATAAGCCAAAAAAAGGACTCGGGGGCGGAGTCGCACAACTGCAGCCGGTAGAAAATCTTCAAAAGATAGGTCAAGTCAAAAGCAGTGAACTTTTACGCATCACTACTACGATTTCGGAATTTGATAGGGTGTTAGGAGGAAAAGAAACGCACCAGGGAATAGTCCCCGGAGAAGTGATTCTTTTGTCCGGTGATCCGGGAATCGGAAAGTCCACGATAATGCTACAGATTGCACTACAAATTGCAAAGAATAAGAAGAAAGTCTTGTATGTCTCGGGAGAGGAGAGCGAATCACAAATTAAGATTCGAGCGGAAAGAATAGCAAGTAGTAATGGAATATCAAATGAGGATTTATATTTACTTTCGAGCACAGATATTGATCAGGCTGTTGCAACAGCAGAGAAGCATAAAGTGGACCTTTTGATTATCGATTCGATTCAGACGGTCGCGTCCAACGAAGCAACAGGATTTCCCGGATCTCTCCCACAACTTCGGTATAGCACATTAAAGCTTGTGAATTACGCAAAGAGCACTCACACCCCGGTATTTTTTATTGGCCATGTAACGAAGGAGGGGACAATTGCAGGACCTCAATTATTGGCGCATATGGTTGATTGCGTTTTGTATCTTGAAGGAGAATCACTTACCGGAACACGGATACTTCGCTCGCTAAAAAACAGATTTGGAGATACAAGTGAAGTAGGAATATTTGTCATGGAAGAAAAAGGGTTAGTTGAAATTACCAACGTAAAGGATTTTTTCTTGGGAGCTTCAAGCAAAAATGTGCCCGGGTCCTGCATCACTATCACCATGGAGGGCTCACGGCCTCTTCTTATCGAAGTACAGGCGTTGACTGTTCCTTCAAATCTTGCTTTTCCGAGAAGAGTTGCGCAGGGCATTGCCGACAGAAGGCTCGAGCTTCTCTTGGCTGTTCTTCAGCGCCATGGTACAATAAATGCTGATAAGTACGACGTTTTTGTAAATGTGGTAGGTGGGTTGAAGATTACCGAAACCGCCTCAGACTTAGCAATTTGTCTTGCAATAGCCTCAAGCATTAAAAGTGTCGCTCTTTCCCAGGTTGTCGCAATTGCCGAAGTTGGGCTTTTGGGTGAAACGAAAGGAGTCATTAGCCTTGAAAAGAGAGTGAAAGAGGCGAAGAAATTCGGATATAAAAACGTAATAACTTATAACGAGGCACCGTACCTTAAAGATGCGCTCAACTTGACGATGCGCAAGAAATAGGAAATGCGGGTTCAGCATATTTTAAGGCGGAAATAAGAAAATACGATATGCCAGCAAAAAAATCAGCAATAAAAAAAGAGAAAAAAGAGGTAAAAAAAACAAAAGCCCCACAGGCTGCTCACGAAGCAAATAGGCTGCTTGATGGTATACTTTTGCCGCAAAGAGTAGTCTCTCAAATTGCCGAAGAAGTAGGGAATATTGTCGCAAAACAACTGAAGCGGGGAGAAAATAAGGTTGAGAAGAAACTCGATAACCCATTATTTCTCGATACTTCGGCAATCATTGACGCGAGAGTTTTTGATCTTATCCATCTTGGAGTTTTTACCGGTACCTTTGTGGCAATTGATGGCGTTTTGGATGAGCTAAAACACATTGCAGATTCAAAAGACGAAGTAAAGAAGGAGAGGGGGAGACGAGGTTTGACGCTTCTTGAAAAACTACGGAAAGAAAAGAATATTAAATTTGAGACATACGATGATTCGAATATAAAAAAGGCGGTCGACGAGCGCATTATCGAGGCGGCAAAGAAAACGAAAGGAAAGATTATCACATGCGACTTCAATCTCTCAAAGAAAGCCCAAATTTCAAATGTCACCGCTATTGATATGTATGAGATGGCAAATGTGCTCAAGACTACGGCTCTTCCCGGTGAGGCATTTTTTATCAAGGTCATTCAAAAGGGGAAAGGGGAGAGGCAAGGGGTTGGGTATCTGCCCGATGGAACGATGGTTGTGGTAGAGGAGGGTGAGGACTTGATTGATCAGACCGTGAAAGTATTGATATCCCGGGTTATTCAGACAGATGTTGGGAGAATATTCTTTGGAAAAATAGTGATTTAGTACTTGAAAGGTCTTCACAAAGAAGTGTTTTTATACTACAATATCTGATTGACGGTATCATTACGTATGCCGTTTTTTTACGGCAAAAAACATATGAGTAAAAATACAGGAGAATTTACAAAGATTATCGCAACAATAGGGCCATCCTCGGATAGCCCTGAAATGATAAAAAAACTTATCGATATTGGAGTAGACGTTTTCCGTTTTAATTTAAAGCATAACGAACTTTCATGGCACAAAGAAAAAATCGCGCTTGTTAAGGGGATCGCAAAGAAAATGAATAGAGCAATAGGAACCCTTATCGACCTTCAGGGACCCGAAATCAGGCTTATTACTCCTCAAAGCAATGAAGTAGCTATTGCTAAAGGAGACAAATTAATTATCTCAAAACAGTCCAAAGAGAATGATAATTTTTGCTTGACAGATGATGTGGTTCTTTCCTACATGGAGAAAGGACAAAAAATAGTTGTCGATGACGGAAAGTTTCAATTCGAGGTAGAAAAGGCCACAAAAGATGAGGTGACGCTTGTTGCTCACTCAAAAGGGACACTTAAGACAAGAAAAACCCTCAACGTTCCCGGCGTCTATTTCCCCTTGGCCGCAATAACTAATCGTGATAAAGAAGCAATTAGAGGATTTGCCGACTCTCCGGTTGATTTTGTAGCGCTCTCTTTTGTCAGAACCGCTCAAGACGTTTTTGACCTCAAAAAATTTATGGCGAAAGAAGGTTTTGATGCTCGTGTCATCTCAAAGATAGAGACAAAACTCGCTATTGATAATTTGGACGAAGTGATTGATGCCTCCGAGGGAATAATGGTTGCCCGGGGAGATCTGGGAGTAGAACTTCCAATTGAGCAGGTACCGTATTATCAGAAGATCATGATTAAGAAATGTCTTGAGCGTGGATTCCCCGTGATAACTGCGACACAAATGATACACAGCATGATAGAAAGGCCATATCCGACAAGGGCAGAGATTTCCGATATCGCAAATGCCGTTTTTGACCTTACGGACATGGTTATGTTATCCGAGGAATCCGCTGCAGGTCAGTATCCGCTTGAGGCTGTTAGCTACATGAAAAAGACAATTGTTTTTAATGAGAAAAATGTGATGGTGAGGGACACAAGAAGCACATTCGATTTTATAAGCGTAGATGCAGAAGAAATGCTTTGTGATACCGCGTATAACCTCTATCTACAGTTCAAGAGAAAAAACTTCAATTTTGGTGGCTTTGTGGTGTTTACAGAGAAGGGTAGAACTGCCCGCAAGCTTTCCCGGTATAGAGCGGAAGCTCCCATATTTGTTTTCGCACCAAATGAGAAAGTGAGAGATAGTCTGACAGCCAATTTCGGTGTCGTTCCATTTGTCCAGCCCACCATATTTAAAAAAGGTCAGCAGGTAAAGTTGGATGACATGAAAAACGCAATAGAGTACCTCAAAAAGAATAATTTGTTCGACAAAGAGAAATACTACATTCTGCTGTATGGAGACAACTGGATGGTTGAAGGCCGGGTCTCGACATTGAAGGTTATCTCACCTCAAAATATTCAATAAAATTCCTGTAATTTTCCTCGGAGATAAGTTCTCTTGAAAAAAAGATATCAATAGAGAAGGGTGTGCGTTACAAACTTTAATGGAGGAAAGAAAGCCTGACAAAGCTCTATGCTTCTCGGCTTAAATGGAGTAGAAAAGCCTGCCCAACTCTTCTACTCCTTTAAACAGATAAACACTGGAGCTTCCATTCACATGTTCGTTAGTGAATGGAGCATCTCTCCTTCCTCCATTGAAGCCTTCAAAAAAAACGTGAAAAGTATTCATTTAACAACCTAAAGTGTTAAAATTTGCTTCATCGATTTTTCTTGACAAGGGAGAGTAAAATTTGCTATTTTGAATTCTAGCATAGTCTTACCCTGCCTAAAGACTAAAAGCTAACAGTTAAAAGAGCATTGCTTTTCGTACTTGGATTTATTTATGAGTAGCGAAAGCGATGCTCTTTTTCTTTCTTTTGAAGAAAGATTTAGGTGAGGCTTGAACCAAGCCGCACTTAATTTAACTGATAGCATTACCCTCAAAGGGCAAAGTCTTATACCCGTTTTAAAAGACCAAACTCACCATTGGGCTGAAAGCCCTCTGTCGATGAGTGATTTAAGCTGTTGTCTTCCATAAGTATTTACTGACTCTTGCTGATAATCTGAGAAAATCCTTTTGCGGCGTGTATTTTTGCTTCTATTTTTGGTTGCGAAGGAAAATAGTTTCATACTTTGAAAGTATAGCATATCCTGTCAAGCTCTTCAACCTATAACAAAAATGATATATTCTGATGCAGGCCTAGAGTTTGAGTAGGCAAAGAATAGCTACATATATCAATCTAATCTAATTTCCAGATAAAATGTGGATAAGTCTGTGTACAGACTTTACTTCGTATAACTATGTTTACAACGACGCTTACTTCGTATAACTATAGTGAGGATATTAACCGGCCCCTGAATTCAGAAAATTT
>CAZMSF010000022.1:12295-17013 GCA_964568885.1 uncultured Gammaproteobacteria bacterium | reverse complement strand
ATTTCCCCAAAAAGCGCCAGAAGAGCAATAAGTAAGTGGGGAATGAATTTTTTCCGCGACTTCATGCAACCAGATTATCAGAAATAGACCTGACTCACAACAAAAACTTGACATGTTTTAGCACTCATGATATATTATTGCTAATCTCGCATATTCCACCAAAGGGTATATGAGATTGGATTCATTTTTATTATTATGTACGATTTAACTCAAAGACAGATTGAAATATTAAAGCAAATCGTTAAAGAATATATCGATTCTGCAAACCCGGTAGGTTCTGAAACCCTGGAGAAAAAATACGATGTTGGGGTGTCTCCTGCAACCATAAGAAACGAAATGGCAGCTATGGTAAAAAAAGGGTATCTGGCCAAACCTCACACATCTGCAGGCCGCATTCCGACAGCAAAAGCACTCAAACTTTATGTGAATGAATTAATGAAAGAAAAGGAATTGTCGGTTGCCGAAGAGGTTGAGGCAAAAGAGAAAATTTGGGATATGCGCGAAAAGGAGACGGATTTTATGCGGACCGCAACACAACGTTTAGCTGAAAAAACCGGAACACTTGCTGTTGCAAAAAATGATGACGGTGCATTTTTCTGTTCGGGATATTCTCATATTTTTGACATGCCGGAATTTTATGACATTGACGTCACTAAGAATTTGTTAAGTATTCTGGATAATCAAAGTAATTTTGATTCCGTTTTTGGAATGATAACAGAGAAATTTGCAGTTATTTTAGGAGATGATATGGAGATGGAGCTTCTCAAGCCGTACAGCTTTGTGTTTTCAAAGTTTCATACCCGCGGAAATCATGATGGAATGATAGGGGTTGTGGGACCTGCCAGGCTCCGGTATGAAAACATCGTTCCTTTAGTAAGATATTACGGTACATTAATAGAAGACGTAGCAAATTGGTAAGCAAAAAATGGATAAGAAACAACACCAGAAGAAAGAGGATGCAGAGGAGAAGGAAGAACTGGTTAAAGATACGAAAGATTCGAACGGGCAACTTGAAAACAGAATAACAGAACTTGAAGAACAGCTCAAAAGAGCTGTTGCCGACTACCGCAACTTGGAAAGACGGAGCAGTGAAGAGCGGATAGAAGCAATCAAGTTTGCAAACAAACAACTTATCGAAGCATTGCTTCCTGCATTTGATACTCTTTTTTTGGCAGGTAAATACACTACAGATGAGAGTATAAAGCTTACGATTGGCAGGATTATTGAAGTTTTAAAGGAAAATGGTATTGAAAAAATAGATACAAATGATGCACAATATAATGCGGGAGAAATGGAATGCGTAGAAGTGGTTGAGGGTGAAAAAGACAAGGTAACAGAAGAGGTAAGACCGGGTTTTAAAGTCAACGGTAGACTGATACGACCTGCTCAAGTGAAAGTCGGAAAAGGAAATTAAAATAGATAATAAAAAAAACATATGGGAAAAATAATTGGAATCGATTTAGGAACAACTAATTCATGTATGGCTGTTATGGAGGGAGGATCTCCAAAAGTCATATTCTCATCCGAAGGTCGGAATACGACCCCTTCGGTTGTAGACCCTATTGAACGGGTAGTTGGAGATGTGGCAAAACGGCAGATGGTCCTAAAGCCGAAAAAGATTATTTTTTCGGTAAAAAGACTTATGGGCCGCAAATTGAAAGATGAGTCGGTGCAGCGCGACTTAAAACTTCTTCCGTATGATGTAAAATCAGGAAGAGACGGCATGGCCGTTGTTGAGGTAGATGGCAAAACATTTACCCCTCAAGAGATATCTGCACAAATTCTTCAAAAACTCAAAAAAGACGCCGAGAATTATTTGGGTGACAAAGTAACTCAAGCGGTTATTACCGTGCCGGCATATTTTGATGACGCACAACGTCAAGCGACCAAACAGGCAGGGGAAATTGCCGGTCTCGAAGTATTAAGAATTGTAAACGAGCCGACCGCAGCAGCTCTTGCGTATGGTTTGGACAAAAAACACGCTCACACCGTTGCCGTATATGACCTTGGTGGCGGTACATTTGATATCTCAATTTTAGAACTGGGAGAAGGAGTGTATGAGGTGAAAGCAACAAACGGGGACACCCACCTTGGAGGGGATGACTTTGATCAGACGATAATTGACTATTTGGCAGATGAATTCAAAAAGGACAACAATATCGATTTGCGTCAGGATCCTCAGGCCCTGCAGCGGTTGAAAGAGTCGGCTGAAAAAGCGAAAATCGAACTCTCCACATCGATGGAGGCCGAAATTAATCAGCCATTCATTACCCAAGGTCCTTCGGGCCCATTGCATCTGACGACGAAAATCACCCGTTCAAAACTGGAAAGTTTGGTTGCTCCACTTGTTGAGCGTTCGTTTGGTCCCGTAAAACAAGCACTGAAGGACGCGAAAATTGAAACATCGGGAATTGATGAGGTAATACTCGTTGGAGGAATGACAAGAATGCCGAAAATTATTGAAGAGGTTTCAAAATTCTTCGGTAAAGAACCAAATAAATCCGTGAACCCCGACGAAGTCGTTGCGGTTGGAGCTGCCGTGCAGGCGGGTGTTTTGGGAGGAGAGGTAAAAGATGTATTGCTTCTTGATGTTACTCCGTTAACGCTTGGAATTGAGACTATGGGTGGTGTAGCAACCCCGCTTATTGAGAAGAATACGACAATTCCGACAAAAAAATCTCAAGTCTTTTCAACCGCCGCAGATAACCAAACCCAGGTTGAAATAAATGTTGTTCAAGGAGAAAGGCCCATGGCGATGGACAATAAGTCATTGGGACGCTTCATTTTGGACGGAATTCCTCCTGCTCCCCGGGGTGTACCTCAGGTTGAGGTTACGTTTGATATCGATGCCTCCGGCATTTTATCCGTGACGGCAAAGGATAAGGCAACAGGAAAAGAGCAGAGTATAAAAATTACCGGTTCGACCGGATTGACGGACGATGAAATAAAGAAGATGACGCAGGACGCGGAAGCACACGCCGAGGAGGATTCGAAAAAGAAAGAGCTGATTGAAGTGAAAAATTCGGCCGACAACCTCATTTTTACCGCAGAAAAGTCAATGAAAGACATGGAGGGGAAAGTTGAGGAAGCGGATAAGAAGGATGTCGAAGAAGCAATTGAGGCACTTAAGAAAGTAAAAGACGGTGAGGATAAGGACGAAATAGAGGCAAAAACAAAAGAACTCTCTGAGAAAATTTCGAAGGTAGGTGAAAAAATGTATTCCCAAACAGGTGGACAACAGGAACAGCCTACTGATGGAGAAAACACTTCAGAGGAGGGTAAGAACGATGAAAAAAAAGTGGGCGATGACAAAAAAGAGGCGGAAGAAGGCCAGGTCGTAGACTAGATAGTTTTAGTATAGGGTGTTTTGTCTTGCAGCATTTATTTTCCCATAGCATTTGCCTTAATCTTCGCAAATTTCTATTTCCCTTGTTTTTAAGAAAGTACTCAATTCTTGTATTTTCCCGTTTTGAGGCCGTTTTCAGTTGTTCGCAATAGTTTGTTTTATTGCCTTGCAAAGCCCAAAAATGTTACTATAAATTAGTATGTTTGGAATAGTAGCCACCATGTGTGACCCTGGAAAAGAGATTCTGACAGATTTCGGTTGTCTTCCTAATACGCCGGCGGGATTTGTTGAGAGATTTTATTCCTGGGGTTTGGGGCTTATTGGAATGGTGGGAGTTCTTTTTCTTATCATTGGCGGTTACCATCTTCTCGTCTCAAGGGGTGATCCGCAGCGTCTTCAAACAGGTAAATCCTATATTACTTACGCAATCATCGGGATACTTCTGGCAATTTTTGGCTTTGTTTTCATTCAAGTCGTTACACACGATATCTTAAAGATACCCGGATTCAATTAGTATGATAAAAAAACTGCCCAACTTCATAAAATTTTTATTGTTTTCATTGCTTTTTATTAATTTTTTTACGTTTGTTCCTCATTCCTTTGCTCAAGTTCAGAATGGTCAAATAAGCCCTACTCCTGATGTAACCACAGGCTGGGTGAAAGACCAGGAAGTAACTTTTGTCGGAAAGACAGCTACCCGTTCTGATGAATTTTTAGATTGGACATTATCTATTGAGAACTACCGTTGGATTACTCTTCCGACAGGAGCCAACAACAATCCAATTGAAGAGTTTTGGGCGTTAGTGCGAAATATTGTGTTCGTTCTCTTGGCCTTATTTGTGCTCGGTGCAGCATTTGTTATGATAGTCACCCGCGGACAGAACTTGACGGTCATGCGCTTCATACCTCGCTTTATTATCATTATCATTCTTGTTGTTCTGTCGTTTGCGCTCATACGCTTTTTATACCAGGCAACCGATGTCATTCAGGGCTTTTTCCTGAATGTAAAAGACCCGGTGGATGGAGCCAACCGAAATATCAATTCGAGCGATCTTTTGTATATTGCGTTCAAATATGATTTTATCGGGTTCCGGAGAGTGGGAATAGAATTTGACGAATCTGCATTCATATCTCTTCTGTTGGTAAAACTTACAGCGATTACCTACTACGTCATGACAGGGCTTCTTCTCATAAGAAAAATCATCATGTGGTTTTTCATTATTGTTTCTCCGATTTTTCCGCTTCTTTTGTTTTTTCGACCGGTACGAAATACGGCCAAAATTTGGGTAGGAGAATTCTTCCGATGGTTATTGTATGCACCGCTTTTTGCCCTCTTTTTACATGGGTTAGTGAATGTGTGGAGAAGAGGAAT
>CAZMSF010000022.1:3951-12195 GCA_964568885.1 uncultured Gammaproteobacteria bacterium | reverse complement strand
CACCGCTTTTTGCCCTCTTTTTACATGGGTTAGTGAATGTGTGGAGAAGAGGAATACCCATGAGTTTTGATTTTTCAAAGGTGGGAACTCAAACATATCCCACAGCAATCAACATCCTTCTTGGAGGCCCCGGACAACAAATTGATCTTAATAATTCCGTAAATCTGAGAGATACATTTGCTCTCTATGTAGTTGCACTTCTCATGTTGTGGGTTGTCATTTTACTACCGTTTCTCTTGCTACAGATATTTCTTGATTATCTGAATAATGTTTCTATTTCAGAAAGTCCGGTTGTAAAAAGAATTACTCAGAATTCATGGTTTAATAAAGCATATGGAGGGACACCCCCACCGACACCTCCCGGACAGCCTCCGCAACAGCCATCTCCTTTTGGACTTGCAAAAGCTATTCCATTTTTCAATAAAAGGACAATGGAAATTCCCGCAGCAAGAACTGCAAGTACTTTGGAGCGGGCATCTCTCACAAATCTTCAGTCCATTCGTGAAACTCGGGATGTCTTGCGACTTGCAAATCTTACAATTCCAAAGATGAGGGACATCGCGCGCTATGAGACATCGATGATGAAACACGATACCGTGTCTCGTTCTGAAGTTAGCAGATTCCACGATACGCTGGAGAAGATTTCAAAGCCTACCGTTGTTACGGCAACCAATGACCGTCAGAAATTCACGACAATTAAGGAAAAACTCGTTTCTCAACAGAAGAAAGGCGACAAATTGGCAGACAACGTCTTGTCCGCATCTAAAGTATCGGAGGAGATTAATGACAAGACGAAGGCTGTTGTGCCGGGCCAAAAGAGAGAAGGAGTAACAAGTATCAAAAACATAAAGCTTCCCCAGCAGAATCAGGTTCAGCAGGTGAGCATTGAAGAGTATGAGGATGTACGGAAAATGTGGGTCGAGAACTACCAGAATATGGAAACCCCGGTTGGTCCCAACGGAATACCTACCGACAAGCATGCGTTTATGCAGCAGGATATCGATAATATTACCGAGACAATTAATTTATTAAGTTCCGATAATCAGGAAAATGTTGATAAAGGTATGGATCGGGTTGCTAATATTTTGCCATTCCTTCTTCTTGGAGGGTTTTCAAAGGCAGAAGTTATTTCTTACCTTAAGGCAAAGCTCGAAGCGGCAAAGCAAGTTCTTACGGGGGTAGACGCAAAAAAAGAGGATGAGGACACCATGGTTGAGAGAGGCGAGGAAACAAAAGCCGGGCACGCGGAGATGGCAATGCATGAGGAGCTACCGGGAGAAGAAAAGTCAAAAGAGCTTGGGGAGATGCCACCGGGTAGCGAAAAACCGGAATTTACTCCTCTGGGTGAGGAAAGGGATAATAACCAGGAGGAAAATGGCGGAAATAGAGACGATGGAGGAATGCCTCCTCCCGGTTCCCCGATGGGGTAGATAAGCATTTTGGCTTTTAAAAGAAGCTATGTTATTGCTTGAAGCCGGAGGCGGAAATGCTTCATAATAAATAAAATATGTTTGGCAATTTATTTTCAACAAAAAAATACGGTGAGGAAGAAGAGCAGCAACAACAGGGTCAAAACAATGCTGACGGTAACGGACAGAACAGCGCAGGTCAGCCACAACAACAAGCCCCACAGGCGATTGTTGAAAGCCCTACCTCATCTCCCGGCATGGATCCGGTGAAAAGGCAAAATGTAGAAAGCCTTACTCATCTTGATGCACGTGCAAATCTTGTCTTACAGCAAGCTCAAAACGAAGCAAAACGGGCAAAACAAGCACAAATTGAACCCGATGTTGTGCTGTTAGGACTACTGTACGACAAAGAAGTCTATAAAACTCTTCAAGAGTTTTCCATAAATGTCGGAGATTTAGCGCGAGAACTTCAGCAGAAACAGACTCCCGGAACTTTTGAGGGAACCCCCATTTTGTCTCCAACCTCTCAGAAAATATTTGATGATGCGTTTACGACAGCAAAAAATAGGGGGTCGAGTTTTATAACGCCTGAAGACATATTGCTTTCTCTTTTCAATGCCGATTCCACCGCGCAATACCTTTCAGCAAAAGGTGTTCAAAAAGAAGGAGTGGAAAAAAATCTTTCAAAAAATCCTACATTTCAGGCAGCAGGTAAAAAGTCGGTGCTTGAGCAATTCGGTATCGATTTGACGGAGGAGGCAAAGGCCGGAAAGCTTGACCCGGTAGTCGGACGCGATAAGGAAATAGAGCGTTTAACCCACATATTGCTTCGAAGAACGAAAAATAACCCGATTATTATTGGTGAGGCAGGAGTCGGAAAAACAGCCGTTATTGAAGGATTATCTCAAAATATTATTAAAGGCACCGTTCCAGACCAGCTCAAAAATAAAAAAATAATAGAGCTTGATTTGGCAGCTCTTATTGCCGGTGCTTCACACAGGGGAGAATTTGAAGAACGGCTCAAAAATGTCATTAAAGAAGTACAGATTTCCGATGGGAAAATTCTTCTTTTCATTGATGAAATACACACACTTATCGGTGCCGGTGAGCAAGGGGGAGGGGCGATGGATGCATCAAATATCATAAAACCCTACTTGGCACGGGGTCAGTTGCAGCTTATCGGTACAACAACCACAGCGGAGTTTCGAAAGTACTTTGAGAAAGACAAAGCGTTTCAAAGACGGTTTCAATCTGTGATAGTTGATGAACCGGATGAAGAGACCGCTATGAAAATGCTTGAGGTTTTGAAGGAAAAATATGAAAAATATCATTCGGTAGTCTTAACACCCGATGCGATAAAATTTTCAGTTACACTTTCTAAAAAATATGTTGGAGAAAGATATCTTCCCGACAAAGCAATAGACCTTCTTGATGAAGCAGCAGCAGAAGTAAAACTCAAGCATGCACAAGGACAGAGGCAGGATACTGAGGTAAAAAGAGCAGACATCGAAAAAGTGGTGTCCGACTGGACCGGCATTCCAATTACAAAACTTACCGAGGATGAAGGGAAAAAGCTTTTGCAGCTTGAAGACCTTATACACAAAAGACTTATTGACCAAGAAGAAGCGGTGGCGGTGGTTTCGGAGGCGGTACGGCGTGGACGCATTGGGCTTGCCGCTGCAAATCGGCCGATTGCATCATTTATTTTCTTAGGACCGACCGGGGTCGGAAAAACGGAATTGGCAAAAACTCTAGCCGAAATTCTATTTGGCCGCGATGATGCGATGGTGCGGCTTGACATGTCCGAATATATGGAAAAACATGAGGTCGCAAAGCTCATCGGTGCTCCTCCCGGGTACGTCGGGTATGAGGAGGGGGGCCAACTTACAGAGGCGGTGAGAGCAAAACCGTATTCAATTGTTCTTTTGGACGAGGTTGAAAAGGCTCATCCTGACGTTTTTAATATTCTGCTTCAGCTTTTGGAAGACGGAAGACTTACCGATAACAAAGGCAATACCATTTCGTTCAAAAATACCATTGTTGTTGCGACATCCAATATCGGAAGTACGACTATCCAAGAAGCATTAACAAATGCCAAGCAGGCAGGTGAGAAAAAAGCCGCACAAGACGCCAAGTCGGCAGCGCCTCAAGCGGCGGCAGTGCCTTCAACCGCATCAGCGTCAACTACAGTCACAGCCACTGCACAGGTTGCGCCACCTCCTACTACTACCGCTCCCTCCGGTGGAGTTGTGGGGTCGGGAGGGGCAGTTACGGTGGTGCCAAAAGTGCCTGGGCAAGACCCGCAAATGCAAAAAATGTTTGCAGACCTTTCCAAAAAATTGATGGAAGAGCTAACAAAATTCTTCCGCCCTGAGCTTGTGAACAGGTTTGACGGTGTAGTAATATTTAAACCTTTGAGAAAACAGGACATGAAGCAAATTGCAGGCATAAATATTGGCAAAACCGCAAAGCTTCTCAAAGACCAAGGTTTTGTTCTTGAAGTTTCAGATAAAGCACTTGAGAAATTGGGGGATGAGGGATTTGATCCGGTTTATGGAGCAAGGCCTCTGCGGCGTCTTATCCAAAATGCTATAGAAAATCCGATAAGTATCCAAATCATCGGCCAAAAATTTGTTGCGGGCGACACGATAAAAGTTGATTATGATGAGGCAAAGTCCGAATACACATTCGTAAAATTGGTGACCCAACAACCCGGGACAACCCCTGTCGCCGGTCAGGTCCCACCTCCATCGGGAACACCTCCTGCTCCGGGTACAACAGTGGATGGTCAGCAGGTTGTGCAACCGGGCAACGGTATCGCACAGCAACCTGCTCAGCCGACAGGGATGATTGCCGACCCATACACTCCTGTCCAAAATCCTCTGACCCCTCCGCCCTTCAATCCGTTTACTGCGGATAGCGGCACTACTGTTCCGGCTGCTACTACTGCTGCTTCACAACCAACAGTTGGAACCGATGGAACACAAATGCAGCCGGATTCCATTCAAACACAATAGGTAGCGCCTTATGGACAACAATCAACCAGTAACAGTTACACAACAGCCAGCTCCTCCGGTGGAGCCAACGCAAGTTCCGATTGTGCCTCCGGAAAAAAAATCAAACAAAAAACTGCTTATGCTCCTTGGGATAGTTTTAGCTCTTATTCTTCTCTTTGCTGTGCTATATCTTGCGATGGGCAAGAAAATGACTTCTGTTGTTCCTTCCCCAACGCCTGTTCCTACAACCGCTCAACAACCGACTCTTGCCGTGAGTCCGACTTCCGCAAACCCCATAATTGAACTGACTCTTGTAAAAGGAAAAACTGTTGCTATTCCCAATTCCGATATCACGATTGTATATAAAGGGCAGTCTGCCGCCAATCCCAAATGCGTCGACTGCTCAACGACAACAGACGTTGTTCTGACAAAACTCAAAGATGAGCAGAAACTCAGTTATGTTTGCGGCGGAATTGCAGGAACATGCACAGAAAAACTCTCAGGATTTGGATACGAAGTCTCTTTGGGAAAAATTACCGAAGAGTCGGCAACAGTTAAAGTTCAAAAACAATGAATGAAATTTACAAGGAGAGAATTGCGCCCCTTATCCTCACTGTTAGGTCAAGCATAGAAAGACATAAAATTTCTTATGCATTGGCATTAGTTTCCTTAATTGGTATTCTTTTTGCGGTAGTTGTTCTTGCTTCTTCAAAAAAAACACTCAGTCTTACAAGTATTGATTTGACCGCCTATTCAAACGTGACCCGGGAAGAGGGAAGAACGGTTTTTTCGATAAATTCGAAGAAAGATTACCTATACAAATCTCCTTCAAAAAAAGGACTTGCTGCCGCCCGCGAATTTTTACAAATAAATCCGTCCCTATCGCAAGGAACACTCTTCCCGAAAGATTTCGAGAAAAACACTGTTGTCACCCGTCAGGTATTGGATAAAAATGACACATATCTTAAGAGAAACAATATTGCACTTTCAAATGAGCACTATTTTTTCAACCAGACAATAAATGACATTCCGGTATATGGTGCAATTGTGACGGTGCATGTTAAAAACGAAAACGAAATATACACAACAAGTGGAAATATCTCGACGAACTCAACTCAAACAACACAGAAAATAATCGACGATAAAGCCAAAGAGATTGCACTTTCCGAAGCAAAAAAGGAAGTCGCCGGCGGACAACTTACGGTTAAAACAACTAAAAAATATTATCTCAACGAAAGAGTGATGGGGTTATCAAATGATTCGGTCAATCACTTGGCACTGGAAGTAGAAGTTGAATCTTTAGGCAAGCCCGTCGTTTTTCGGACCCGCTACTTCATTGATTTAGAAAATGGACGAGTTATTTACTCAGAATCCCAAACAAGAGACGCTTTGGACCGCAATGTTTATAACTGCCAGGGAGGAGCTTGCCCATTGCAGCGTCAAGAAGGGGCATCTCCGGTTTCCGATACTGACGTAAACAATGTATATGGCTACTTTGGAACTGTTTATGATTATTTTTTTAATAGTTATAGCCGCAACAGCTATGATAATGCCGGAGCATCCTACAATGGATATGTTCACGCTTCAAACGGAATGGCCATGCATGGAGTACCGGTCCAATGTCCAAACGCGTTTTGGAATGGATACGAGATGGTGTTTTGCTCCGGTCTCGTGCTTTTGGATGTGACCGGACATGAATTGACGCACGCATTAACCGGAGAGACGGCGGGGCTTCAATATGTGCAGGAGTCAGGAGCCCTTAATGAGGCTGTTTCAGATATTTTCGGAAGCGCGATGGATAATAATTGGGACATCGGTGAAGGGTTGCCTTCCAGCCTTGGTCTTCCTGTTCCTCTTCGTTCTATGAGCAATCCGCCAAGCCGGAATAACCCGGACAAGCTTTCATCACCACTGTTTTACTGTGGTGCAGCCGACAGCGCACACGATTACGGAGGAGTACATAAAAACAGCGGCGTAATCAACAAAACATTTTATCTGATGACAGACGGAGGTACTTTTAACGGTTGTACCATGAATGGGATAGGCAGAGCAAAAAGTCACCCCATCGTGTATCAAGCGCTCACAAAATATCTTACTCAAACTTCAAATTTTAAAGATGTATATACGACTTTTATGCAAGCATGCTCCGATTTATATGGATCGACTTCTTCCGAATGCGACAATGTGAACCGTGCTATGCAGGCTACAGAACTTGACCAGCAACCGCAGGGATTACCGCAAAGCCCGGTCTGTTCCGGTGGGTCGCTTCAACCGGCCACATGTTCGGCAGCCGGAAGTCCACCGCCCAATCCCACCTCAAGCGTAAGCCCAACTCAAAACCCCTCTCAATCACCAACCCCGGCGCCAACAGGTGGTGGAAGTAGCGGATTATGGAAACTGATGGCTATGGGTGTATGCGAGGGAGCAACTCCAGAAATAAAATATGACTATGAAATTCCATCTGGTGAAAAAGGAGTGATAGAAACGTATGATACGCCAGACGGACACGCATCGCCAGGAGGATTGGTAGATATGAGCAGTTGGGTTACTGGCCCTCCTTACCTTATCAATAAAGGAACCTATACTGCGAAAGGGAAAACTCCCCCAAGTAGCAGTACACCACTGAAAAATAATTTTGAATATACGGCAGAGCTTCACAACGGGTCAAGCGGTCTTACCGCCCCCAGTATGATATTGACTTTTAAGATAAAAACTCCTGATTGTTCAAAGCTGCCTTCTCCTACAAGCGCCCCAAGTCCGGCACCAACCTCCGGTGGTGGGGGATATCAACAGCATGGAACACCTACGCCAACACCCGACCAATACTTCACCTGCAAGCCCGACCCAAGCTGTACAAAGAGCGGAAAGAATATACAACTTTGTCCTCTGTTATGTACGCCGCAATAAAATAAAACTGGCAATTACGGCTTTTAATTGCTAAAATATGTATTCAAACTGCTAAATCTCTTTTCAATATTGTTTGCGGAACTTTTCTTCGAAAAATTCCTGAAATTAGGTAGAGAGATTTCGCTCCGCTCCATGCGGTCGCTAAGCTAAAATACGGAATATGAATTCTGATTATTATAAGGTGCTAGGGGTCACAAAAACCGCAACAGCGGATGAATTAAAACGCGCATATAGAAAGCTCGCCGTACAATATCATCCCGACAAAAATAAATCCAAAGAGGCAGAGGAAAAATTCAAAGAAATAAACCAGGCATATGAGGTTCTTGGTAATCCTCAAAAGCGTCAACAATATGACCAGTTCGGTGCCGCTGCTTTTGAAAATGGAGGGCGCGGAGGAGCGGGTGGACCGTTTGGTGGATTTGGTGGCCAACAGGGTCCGTTCAGCTATACGTATACGACCAATGGGGCTGAGGGTTTTGATTTTGGAGGGTTTTCTGACCCCTTTGATATTTTTGAGCAATTTTTTGGCGGGGGAGGCACTCCTTTTGGAAGACGTAAACCTTCGTATTCTTTGAGAATTGATTTTATGGAAGCGGTCAAAGGAACTACAAAAACCGTTTCATTGGACGGGAAGAAAAAAGATATTAAAGTTCCGGCAGGTGTAAATGAAGGGTCCAGAATTCAATTCAATGATTTTGACATCATAATAACCGTTTCGCCGAGCTCAAAATTCAGGCGGGAAGGTTATGATATTGTCACCGAAATGAAAATTCCCATGGCAGAAGCGGCGCTTGGTGGCATTGAGGAAGTTGATACAATTGAGGGGAAGGTAAAGCTGAGAATACCGCAAGGGACCCAACCTGGCACTCTTATTCGCATTAAGGGAAAGGGAGTAAAGCATGTAAATAGCACTTCTCATGGCGACCACTATG
>CAZMSF010000022.1:0-3851 GCA_964568885.1 uncultured Gammaproteobacteria bacterium | reverse complement strand
ATTAAGGGAAAGGGAGTAAAGCATGTAAATAGCACTTCTCATGGCGACCACTATGTAAGAGTGCAAATCGAGGTCCCGGAAAAACTCTCCTCACGACAAAAAGAACTCTTGGAAGAATTTGTGGATGAGTCAAAAAAGCGCCGATGGTTTTAGTTGGCGTAATTGACTTTTGTTCGGAATTACTTTTTAATTAATTTGCGTCTTTTTTTATGAGTTCAACTCCCAATAATTCCTCGTTCGGTATGCATCTTATGATAGATGGGTATAATTGTGCAAAGCAGCCTCTTGAAGATGCTAATCTCCTCTATAAAATGCTCGATACCCTTCCAACAACTATTGGTATGACAAAAATGACCAAGCCATATTTAGTGTTCACTGAGGGTAACAACGCAAAAGACCCCGGAGGGTGGAGCGGGTTTGTTCTTATTCAAGAGTCACACGTGAGCATACATACCTTCGTTAAACGCAAATTCTTTACCTTCGATTTATATTCTTGTAAAGAGTTTGACGCCAATATCGCGATAGACTATCTCAAGAAAATGTTCAAAACCGATGAAATGGATATATCAATTGAAGAGCGCGGAAAAAAATATCCGTCTGAAAACCTCGAAGATTAGTGGATGAGCCAAATTCCGGCAAACATAAGAGACATAAAAATAATTTTTTTTGTTAGCCCCCCCTTAGAAATATCCTCATGGAAAATTTTGGGAGCAACAATTGTTAAAACAAATCCATACAGAATTCCGTAGAAAACTTGAGTTCCACCCAGAACACTGACCAATGCAACAGGCCCAAGTGCAATTGCAAGGAATGTTATAACTTTAGAAATGATAAATATAAACTCATTCAAAAACATGATGCCAAGAACTTTTGTGCCTACGGTTTTTGTTGTTTTTAAGAATGCCTTTCTTACTGTTGGAAAAATTAACCAAAGGATGAGTCCGCCCAGTGCAATTCCCCAACTCTCATAGCTAAATATTTTTGTGAAGGAATCTGCCGTAATTGCAAACTTCAAAATGATATTTGCAAGTGCAAAGAAAACATCCGAAATAAGAACCAGATAAAAAGCCGAGTCAAATTTAAACTTCCTTTTTTCTTTATTAATTGAGAGAGCAAGCACAGACAGAAGTACCATTAAAAACCCCATAAATTGACTGCCATTAATCCGTTCCGATAAGAAAATAAATGATAGTGCGAAGGTAATAAGCGGTATCAGTTGAAATAAACCGATGACATAACTTGTCTGGCTTTTTGAGAGTGCGTTGAAATAGAGGGCATACCCAAAAAGAGTCAAAACTCCGGTTGATATGACGAGTACAGCATCAAATAGAGGAAGAAAGGGGAAGCCGACAGCTATCCAAAAAAGCGTTCCGACAACAAGCCCTACGATAGAGCCATAAATAGGCATCCCACGGTAGTCTTTTACTTTGTGCTCAACTACATATTTGTCTACAAAATTTACGACCGTATAAACGGCAGGTGCAAGAAGTGCTAAATAAAGCCAATTATTCATTAATTGCTATAGTGTATTTCTTAAGATATTTTACCGGATTCCATTGTTTCTTTGCATATTTTAATCCCGGTATTCCCAAATCTTGTTCGATGTTCATATATTGATACCCCATATTCCACAGATGTTTTGCGAGACAATTATTAAGAAATACATACACCTCTTTATATTGTGGATTACTTTTTGCGAAATGAACAACCGCATATTCTGTGCCAATAAGTTCTGCGACTATAAATCCCAAATAATTTCCTTTATATTCGGCAGCCACAATAATTGGAGAAAACAAATGCGCATGGTATAAAAACCGTTCCAAGGCTGTCAACTCATGTTGTGTTTCATTCCTTTCTTTTCCTCTTCCTTTTTCCCATGTGTAAAAAACTTCTAACAAAATTTCATGTGTCTTTTTATCAGATGCATCAAGAATAACCGGTAGGCATTCCGGATAATTCTTTTCAAACCGGTTAAGGTGGTTCTTCTGTGTATGAAATTTAGTTGTAGCAAGGGAGCTTACTTCTTGAGTAAACAGTATATAGTCGAAGTTATCCTCATCTTCTGATACCTTATATTTTTTGGAGTCTTTAAGATTGTCTGCAACGATGTGGGGAATGAGTTTAAGAATTCCCGGCAATCCTTGTTCGATACTATGCTCAAGTAGGATATGTGTAGTCCTAACTGGTTCATCATTTCCCATGAAAGAAAAGAAATGTTCGGAGGTGACATAATCCTCAAATTTGACCACAAGGTTATTGTGAAGTTGTGCAATTTCCATTTTTTCCTTAGTGTTGTAACACCACATGGATGCAAAATTGTAATCGGAATAAGGTTCGAAATTATCCAAAAAAGGTTGGAGTATTGAATGGTCTTGCAGAGTGAGCGGTTTGAGCTCAGGAAATACGGGTAGTTCTCGTAATAAATTCATGATTATTGATAGTATATCTTACCTTTCTTGACAAGTGACACGCAACATTCCATACTAAAAATATGCTTGAAACACTGAAAAAAGAGTGGGAAGCAAAGATAATTCTGGGACTATTTCTCCTATACGTTGCATGGTGGGTCTACATGCAAGTGGCCCTTCCTCATGACCATATATTGTACGCATTGTACGGTCAATCATATGGAGTAATTGCACTTGTTGGAGGAATTTGGGGCTTATTTGTTGCAAGAAAATGGGGCGGTTTTAAGAGTGTGATGGGGAAGGCTATTATCATGTTTTCCCTCGGTCTTTTCGCTCAAGAATTTGGGCAAATGGCTTACACATACTATATTTTCATTGAGCACATAGAAATCCCTTATCCGTCGATTGGAGATATCGGATTCTTCGGTACGATTCCATTTTATATTTATGGAGCTTATCTTTTGGCAAAAGCATCGGGGGTTAAAATTTCCCTTCGTTCATTTGGAAACAAATTGCAGGCAATCCTTATTCCCGTTGTTATGGTAGGTGTTTCTTATATTCTGTTTTTGCGTAATTATCAGCTTGATTTCTCCCATCCCCTAAAGTCATTTTTGGATTTTGGGTACCCACTGGGGCAGGCAATATATGTTTCTATTGCTATATTTACGTATGTAGCGACCAGAAAACTTTTAGGAGGAATTATGAGGCCTAAAATTCTTGTTATTCTATTTGCCTTTGTTGCACAATTTTTATCGGATTATTCATTTATATATTTTCAAGATAAATATTATCCCGGTCACTTCATCGATTTGGTATACACCACATCGTATATGATAATGGCCATTGGCATCCTTGAATTAAAAACTGTCTATAACCAGTTACATCGAGGATAATATATGCAAAATGATGTCTATGCCCAAATGGCTGAAAAGATAATCAAAGTTCAGGAAAATATTATTGGACCGATTGCGCTTGAACAGGCTGAAAAAGTGCAAGGGTTAAAAATTGATTGGCAAAAACACGACATTAAGTTTGAGGGTAACCAAAAAGATATTGTCGGTAAGCTCGTTGAGAGGTATGAAAAACTTTTCGGACAAACGTCTGTAGAGATGTGCAAAGATGCCGTAAAAAGCATATCCTCTCAAGTATCTTCTTCGGATTTACCAGTTCTTCTTCAATAGCGTCATGCGCTTTTAATACTATATAATTAGTTCATATGGATTCTGCCTAACAAGCTGAGAGCACTTCTTCTTTAGCAGACTCAGCTCCATCAACTAATGACCTCTCCTCAGAGCTTGCGCATGTAACACAGGAGAAGTACAAAAAGAACAACGAGGTTTACAATACCAACAAAACTCTCTCACTATTCCATACAATTTAGGCCATTAAACTTAGCTCTAATACCTTGCCGTTGCAAGTGGATCAAGATGATGTAGATGTTAT
>CAZMSF010000021.1:15187-18291 GCA_964568885.1 uncultured Gammaproteobacteria bacterium | reverse complement strand
ACCGAAGACAAATATATTTCCCGTGAATTCCAAAACTACGGCATCTATCTTTCGGAAGAACTGAATGACTACAAACACAAAGCCCTTTATATAAAACTTGCCAAAACAGTGCACCGTTCCGTTCTTGAGAAAGCCCTTTCATACTGTAAGGACGCAAAAGTCGACAGAAAAGGTGCGTTATTTATGTGGAAATTGAAACAATTAAAAGAGGCCGGAAAGGAAGCACAACAACCGAAAAAAGCATAATATGAAGCCTTTTCTTGCCCAACTCAAACGCTCACAAAAACATCACCGAAAACTCTACTTCTTATTACTTATACTGCTTTCTGCGGTTCTCTTTTTTCCTGTTTTTTATCAGATCCGGCATTCCGAATTCCGTTCTTTTGGACTCATTGGTGTATTTCTTCTCAACCTTTTGGGCAGTGCGACGATATTTTTTCCAACTCCTGCATTTCTCTCCGTCGGAATCTCTGCAACCAAAATAAATCCACTATTGGTAGCGCTTGTTGCCTCAGCGGGAGGCGCTTTAGGTGAGGCGACCACTTTCCTGTTTGGCTACTCTTCAAGTAAGGCCTTCAATTTAGAGAAAAGAAAAATGCTCAAAAAATTCAAAAAAAATGTATTTGACAGATACGGATGGGCCGCAATTTTTGTACTGGCACTTGTTCCAAATCCTCTCTTTGACGGGATAGGAATGGTCGCCGGAATATCAAAATACCCAATCCGGAAATTTTTATTTCTTACATTTGCGGGCCGTTTTTTCAGGTATCTTGTGTTAGGATATGTCACACACTACCTTGCATTCAGATGAAAAGCTATCGTGAGAAAGTATACGCACTTGTGAGAAAAATTCCGAAAGGAAAAGTGACGACGTATGGGACTATAGGGAAAAAACTTCATATGTCTCCCCGCACCGTTGGAACGGCACTCCACCTTAATCCTTATGAAGGAGATGTCCCTTGTCATAGAGTGGTCAACCGCGAAGGGAGAATAGCTCCGGGATTTGCGTTTGGTGGGATTGGAGCGCAGCGAAAGCTGCTCGAGAAAGAGGGAATAGAGTTCAAAGATGAAACCCACCTCGACTTGTCAACGTATCTCTACGTATTGTGATTTTCCTATGGCCGAAATACTCTCTCTTGCCGACCCGGAGGTCCAACAAACAATTCTGCGCTATACTGCTTGCCCAACATCAAGGTCGGAATTTACTACTAGACTTTCAGAGGCGGGGTTTGTACCGGATAAATCATTTGAAGTGAATGTATACTGGCTCGTAAAAAGCGGTGAGCTGATAGAGGGAAACGATTTTTACCTTGCAAACGGAAATACTCCCCACCAGCTTGCTTTTTCCATTCCCGAATCACCAATTCCTCAGAGCGCCTAATCCCATTTGCCAGCGGTTCAAATTTTGCGTACAATCCAAATATGAAGAAGTTGTTGCTTCTCCCCATCTTCCTGCTCCTTTTTACGAAACAGTCTTTCGCCTCTAACCTCAATCCCCAAACCGAACTTGAAACCCAAACGATGACAACCGTTAATAATAGCGTCGTTGGGGAACGGGTTGAAGATTTTTCAGCAAATATTCACGTTAATAAAGACGGCTCTCTTGCGGTTGTTGAAACAATCCGATACTTTTTTGACACTCCAAAACACGGAATATTCCGCTACATTCCGTTCACAAAATACGACAAAGAGAAAAGATACGATATTGATTTCAAATTTGAGCCGGTTGTTGATGAAAAAGGGAGAGAATATGAAGTTACAAGAACCAAGCAAGGCGAACAATGGGTTTTGAAAGTGGGAGATCCGAATACGACAATTTCAGGCGAGCATACATATGTGATTTCATACACTGCAAAGGGTGAACTTGGATATTTTGACGACCATGACGAGCTGTATTGGAATGTAACGGGAAACGGATGGGAAATACCCATAAAAAAAGCCAAAGTTACCATTACCCTGCCTGAAAAACTCACCGAAACACAGATAAGACTTGACTGTTTTACTGGGGGATATGGAGCAACGAAGAAAAACTGTACCGGCGTAACGGACGGCCTGACAACAACAATCGAGACGACACTATTTCTCAATTCAAACGAGGGCCTAACGGTAGTTGAAGGGTTTCCTAAAGGAATCGTTGCGGTACTAAAACCTACCGAATATGTACCGTTCTTTGATAGGTGGTACGGAAAAATAGTTCTTGGACTTCTTATATTCCTTAGCATTTGCTGGTATATCATACTTCCAATTTGGCTCATTATTCATTGGTATAGAAACGGACGCGACCCTTTTGTTGGAATTCCTTTAACTGCCGGCTACGATGCTCCAAAAGCAGGAAAAAGAAGCTTAACACCCGCCGAGACAGGAACACTAATAGATGAGACTGTACAGACGAGAGATATCTTTTCTTCAATAGTGGACTTGGCCAGGCGAGGATATCTTCGAATAAATGAGCCTGAGAAAAAAGATTTTTATTTGGAACAAGTGTCCGCAAGTAAAGCTAATGGCACGTTACAACCTTTTGAAAAAAAACTTCTTGATGGAATTTTTGAAGAAGGCAAACTCGTTCGTCTCAAAGACACAAAACTCTACCAGACAATAGCGGATGTCAAAAAACTTCTTTATCAGGATATGGTTGACGCGGAGTATTTTAAAACGAACCCAAACACTACCAGAACCAAATACTATGCTCTCGGCGGAATTGCACTTTTTACCGGTAATTTTGTACTTGCTTTCATATCATTTCTTTTTGGAAAAAATATGCCGAAAAAAACAATTTCCGGAGCACAACAGGCACAAGTTGCAAAAAGTCTCAAGAACTTTTTGACCAGCCAGGAGCGGCAAATTGAATTCCAGGCCGACAAACAGATGTTTTTTGAGAAGCTTTTGCCATTTGCTGTCGCATTTGGAGTTGAAAAAATATGGGCAAAGAGATTTGAGCAATTTGACCTCAAACAGCCCGATTGGTATCGGGGATACAATAGCGGAACCTTTAATGCCGCAATATTTGCCTCAAGTATTTCGCATTCATATAATAGCTTTTCCGTCTCATCGACCCCACCCTCTTCATCTTCTTCTTCGGGTTTTGGCGGAGGAGGTTTTTCGGG
>CAZMSF010000021.1:0-15087 GCA_964568885.1 uncultured Gammaproteobacteria bacterium | reverse complement strand
TCTGCAATTTGAATATTTCTTCAATCTCAACCAATGTAGTGGCATCGGTTGGCTTTTTGTCGTCTCGAAATCGTTCAAGCCTCGGGAAGCGCAATGCATATCCAGGAACGTCTACATCGAACGCAGAGCCACTTTTTGAAGGCTTTAAAGTACGCCCCGCAGTATGTACGGGGGAGCGGGTTAATTCGTCCGCTTTTATCTCAACAACAATTGATGGGTCAACCCATACGTCGGGCTCTAACCACTTATCAACTTCGTATAATGCGGGTTTATGTGTTGATTTAATCTTTTCAGCGCGTTTGTGAAGTTCTTTCCATTCTTTATCAGTCAAACCAGTACCTATTTTGGCAATGGTTACGAACTTGTCCTGTTTCTCGTCATAAACACCGATAAGAAACGCACCAAGCCCAAATGACGTGCGTTTACCCCGTCCCGCATAATAGCCCATAACAACACAATCCACCGTATCGTTCAGTTTTGATTGATAGCTTCTTTTAAGCTTTATCCACGACCACCCCCTGGCTCCCGCCTGATACACTCCGTCAAGCTTCTTGGCCAAAATTCCTTCAAGCCCTTCAGCTATACATTTATCAAAATAGTTCTCAATTTCGCGCCCCTCGTCAAAAACTTTTTCCTCGGCGGGATACAAAACCGGACCCTCTTTTAAGAAATTACCAAACTCTTTTCTCCGGGCAGCATATGGCTTTGGTATCATGTTTTCTCCATTAAGATACAGCACATCAAAAACCATATATTTTAAAGGGATTTTACGCGCCATCTCTTCAATATCATATTTTCTTTTTCTTTGGGAGGTTAATTGAAACGGAAGATACTCGTTCGTTTCCAGATTATATGCAATTGCTTCACCTTCAAAAATAGCACTCTTTGCCTTTACTTGCTCCTTTATTCCCTTCTCAACGTCCGGATACATGAAGGTTACTTCCTCTAAATTTCTCGTGAACAACTTCACGTTGCCATTTTCATAGTGGGCCTGGAGTCTAAACCCATCAAACTTCGGTTCAACTGCACACTCTCCTATCTTATCGATTATCTCTTGTCCTGATGACAACCGTTCCGCACGGGCCATCAGAATTGGAGTGCCGTATGCCGGCTTTGCTTTTTCAACTCCCTTTATCCCTTCTTCTTTTATAACTTTTCCAATATATCCCAAGTCCGGTCTGATATTGTATGCCCTTTCAATTATAGGTCTAAGACTTTTGTCTTTTTGCAGCATCCATGACAAAGAATCAAGGACGGTCATATCGGAAAAACCAAGTCTTAATTTTGCGACGGGAATTCTCGCAATATATCGGCAGGACACAGGATCTGCTGATTTTAATAAAATTGAAAGTGTACTAATTTTTTTTTCAACACTGCCAACACCATTTATATTTGCTATCTTTTCTAATTCGTCAAATACCTGCGCAATTGACACCTCACTCTTTCCTTTACCAGCTTTTTCTGCCATTTTTTCTGTAAGCTCTCCGATGTCCCCAATTTTCTTAAACTCAGAAAACACCTCTTTTTCATCTATTTCATATGCAACAGACAATGCTTTTATAATCATCTTATCGGCCATTCCAAATTCGAGTGGAATATATAACGGCGCCACCCTTCCCTGTAATAAATACATCACTTTATCAAAAACATTTCCCGGTACTTTTTCGAATAATTCGGAAAGAATTAACACCATATCGTTTCGCGACGCGGTGTTTTCCAACTTCTGTAAATAAATGGAAAGTTCTTTAAATGTCATGCCATTTGCGGTTTTTCATTAAAAGCTGCTCTCAATTGATTACTCTCTTTATCGATACCTACCGACAAATAGGGGTCGGTTGAAACGATATCTTCTGTTGTCCGTAAATCCACCACCCCTCCTTGGGCATTATATACATCAACCGGCCATTCCCGGGCAGTTCCTTTTTCCTGTGGGTTATAAGAAGGAAGGCCGATTTTTAGTTTAAAATTCACAAACTCTCTCCATCTTTCATGAGGAATAAATAAAGGGAATTGCGGCACCAACCCCTGTGACCTCCTTCTATTGAGAGCGCTAATTTGCTCTTCGGTTGGAGCCCCATTAATCCCCATCGGAGTAAGAAAATATGTCAAAAAATCCGGATCCTCCAATAATTGAGGCAGTGAATCGGTGTTTACAACCGTACCATTGTAATCCGTGGAACTTCCCAAAAAGAAATGATGCTCCGCAGGAGTCAAGTCTCTTCCCATGTTCAAAATTTCTTTTTGCTCGACATCCAATTGCTCCATATTTTAATAATTATGCCATTAAATACTTGACGCCTTTTGTCTTTCCACGTTTCACGATTATACCTTTCTTTACCAAATCCTGTACCTCGCGAAGGGCTGTGTCTTCGGACACATCCGGAAATAGTGAAGCAAAGACCTTGTTCTCCAAGTATCCTACTTCCTGTATATACTCGATAACTTTTAACTGTCGCTCTGTCAACATTACCGGTGCCCCTCCCAACTTCTCTTTTAACTTGCTGTCAATTGAGATGTGCTCGATTTTTTCTTTGATTTTTGAAAGTTCGACTGCCAAACATTCCGTAAAATATTCAAGCCATGCTGTCACATCGCCATTATTTAATGCAACGCTTTGAAGCGATTTATAATAGTCTTCGGCATTCCGGTCAAAATGCTCTTCAAGCGAGAAGAATTCCCGTATATCATACCCTTCGGCAAAAAGAACAAGCATTGATAATGCTCTTCCCACCCTTCCATTCCCATCCAAAAAGGGATGAATTCTAACGAATTCGTAATGAACGATGCCGGATTTTAAAACCGGATGAAGTTCTTTCTCATCGCGGATAAAATCAATCAAATCTTTCATCTGCCATTCAACTTCAACTGCACGTGGGGGACGGAATGACACTTCACCGGTAATACTATTACGAATGACTACCTCTTTTTCGCGATATCTTCCCGACAACTCATCGTCAAGAATTTTCTCAACCGTTAGCTTATGAAGACCCAAAATTGTATCTTCATCAATGGCAATATCTTTTTTTTTGCCAATAAATTCTATGACTTTTCTATAATTGATAATTTCCTGAACGTCCCTGTCCCGAGCAACAATGCGCTCTCCATCAAGAACTTTTTGGACCTGAATGAGAGACAGTTCATTGCCTTCAATATGCGTTCCGTAATGAGTGGTACGAAGTATCGCATCGTCCTGAAACTTTTTTTCCCAATAGGGCAAAAGGGGCGCATGCTCTATTACTTCTTTGGCAGCCTCAATTTCTCCGATATTCTTTAGAATTTTATTCGTTATTGAAAAGGCGGGTCTGTACATAGCGGGTTGAGATTTGAACTCACATATTGTATCATAATATAAGTCAAGGTTTTATTTATTTGCGACAGAAAAATTACAGATGGCAAAAGGTTCACAAAACAAATTGCATATTGAAATAGTAAGCCAGATGCTCACTCTTGCAACCGCAGCCTTCGGGCTGGTTGCCGCTCTTGCGTGGAATTCATTGATTCAAGAAATAGTTGATACCTACGTCAAAACCTGGCTCCCAAGCGGAGGAAAAATCACCTCTCTTATCATTTATGCGGTTGTTGTTACAGCACTTGCCGTATTCGTAACCTATCAGCTCTCGAAAATCCTCCGCCGCATGCAAGCAAAAGAAGAAAAGAGTTAATTGTGATATATTAGCTCACATAATGCCTCTTCTTTCCCTTACTCTCAAAAGTTTTCGCAACCACAAAAATGCTCATTTTGTTTTTCCTATCACAACCGTTGTTATAGGAAAAAATACCGTTGGGAAAACCTCCATTCTTGAAGCCATACAATTCCTCTCGCACGGAAAAAGCTTTAAAGCAGAGAGAGACATTGACGTCATAACCGAAGGACACGACTTTGCCCGAATTGAAGCTAGTGTTGAGGGTGAGGAAGGGGCGGATTCTCTGGTCGTTATTTTGGGGAAAACGGAACAAAGGTCTTCAAAGAAGTTTCTGGTAAATAATGTTGCCAGACGGCAAGTTGATTTCACCGCGCGCTTCCTCTCTGTTCTTTTTACACCCGAGGATTTAGAGATCATAACCGATTCCCCATCTTTAAGGCGAAATTATATCAACTCGGTGCTGTGCCAGACCGATAAAAAGTACCGGATAGCACTCACCATTTATGAAAAGGCGTTAAAACATCGAAATAGAATGCTCTATCTTCTTCGGGAAGGAAAAAAGCATTTTAACGACGGTGATTTTGAGTATTGGGACAACATCTTGATTCAAAACGGAGGAGTTTTAACAGGCGCGCGGGAGCAATTTGTCGAGTATATTAATAGGCATGAAAAGGAGGTTTTTAGGTTTGATGTTTTTTATGATAAAAGCACCATAACACGTGAACGGCTCGACAAATATTACGATGCCGAACGCGCCTCGGCAACAACCCTCGTAGGACCCAACCGTGACGACTTCTTCTTTCACTTCCCCAATACTGAAAAGCCTATTGCAGAATTCGGATCGCGTGGCGAGCAACGCTTAACCATCCTCCAAATGAAAATCCTGGAAACGTTCTTCATCAAGGAAAAAACCGGACAAACCCCCACTCTTCTCTTAGACGACATTTTTTCCGAGCTTGATAACACAAATATCCATAGAGTCCTTGACCTACTGCCACACCAGCAGACAATCCTCACAACAACTCATAAAGAATTCGTCCCTGAAAAGATTTTGAAAAAAGAAGAAGTTGGAATTATTGAATTGTAGTAGTCTACCAAAAAAATTCTCACTACCCAATCATAAAATCTTCATCGTTACCATCTTGAAGTTCGGATTGGAGATATTCTTCCCCAAGCCCTGCTGTCGCAATATGGCTATTTGGTACCCTTCTCGTCTTTGGAAAATCCATATATTCTCTTCTTGAATCTTCATCGAAAAGCTTGCCCAAATCAATAAACGTATTTGGAATCTCAGTCCTAGTCGGATTATGTCTCCTGTCCCCTTCAGAACTTGCCATATTGGCATTATAAATAAAAAAGACTACAAAACAAGTCTTTTTAAAACCTCCGGAATTTCATCAGCCAAATCCGAGGCGTTGAAGTAAAATCCAACTCTTTGAAACAGACTATCTCCCGCTTTTTTGTTGATATATGAGGCGGCGCATGCCGAGAGGAACGCGTCATTTTTCGCATATAGAGAAGCAACCAACCCAGCCAGAACATCCCCTGTTCCTCCTTTTGTCATACCTGCATTTCCTCCTTTCACGACAACCGTTTCGGTTGCAGAACCTATAATATCTTCTTCGCCTTTTGAAAGGATAACGATATTGTATTTCTTTGCCATTTCGCTTACCGTCGACCCATTTGCCTCCATCCCAAAAAGCTTTTGAAATTCACCTTTATGGGGGGTGATTATTGCGGTTCGTGGTAACATTTCGGGCGAGATAGTTTGCAAGCTACCACCGTCAATGACCCATTTCTTCTCTTTGTATTTTTTAAGCAAGCTTTCAGTCAGAACTTTTGTGTCATCGTCCCCCTCCCGTATCCCCTCTTCACGAGGCATTCCTGGCCCGATAAGAATGCAGTCCGCCTCGGCAATATAGCTGTCGATATTTTCCCTTGGAATGACTATTCCATTTAAAAACTGCTCCTTCATTTTAAGGATAAGCTCATTGTTCTCCGCCACCGACGCATAAAACACCATATCGACCATGCGGGAAATTACAGTCAACGGCCAGATGCTGGCGGCATGAAACAATTTTGAGCCGGCAATGAGCATCACTTTGCCGTTTTGACCTTTATGGGAAGGAGCTGAAGGAATGTATAAAGATGTAAGAATCGAAGGGTCGAATTCATGCATAAGGTTAGTGTACTACAACTATGGTCAATTTACGCACCCTTAATAATTGTTCCTACGAATTCTTTACCATCGAGATAGTTCTGAAGATTATCCAAATTTTTTCCGTTCAAAATAACGGTCGTAAGACCTAATTCCTGAGAATTCTTTGCGGCAATCGGGTCAAAAGGTGCATTCATACCGGGAACCCATTTATCCCCTACAAGCTCACGGAATTCCGGCCATGTCGCTTCTTCAATTGGTTTTGCTTGGGGAAACTCTTTCGGATCTTTTTCATAGACCATATCAATATTGCTCATATTGATGATTTTTGTAACATTGTAATCGTCACAAACGAGCGTCGCACAAAAATCGGTTGACCACCCTGGCTTCCACCCCGCGGCAACGACAACCGGCTCATCGACTTTTCGTATGATTTCGTAGTGCTTCAAAATGTGTGGATGGGCAATATCTCGGAAAATAGTTCTTATAAGCTGGGCATTGAGCCTTGTCGCATGAATGCCGAGCCAATCCAAATCCTCGGGAGTAAGCTCGTGACCCAGTACTTTTTCTCCTGCATCCCTATAATGCCGTGCAATTGTTCCTCCACCAACGACGATAAAAAATTGCCTATCGGGAGTATCTTTTATGCTTTGCCGTACGAACTTATTGAAATCGGAGAGAAAATCGACATTGATACCACCTTCGGGAACAACAAGTGAGCCGCCCAAGGAAAGCACTATTTTGTCTTTATTGCTGCTCATATTTACCCGCAAAAAAACAGGTCAAAAAAACCTGTTGTGGCATTTTACTTTTTGTTACTATACCAAAAAATTAGCTTAATAACAATAATATTCCGTAAGTTACTTATAAGAAACAGCTTGACATGGAATAAAAAATCTGGCATATTGGGGCATATGCCAGTGCGTAAAACTTCCGGAAAAGCAACATTGAGCAGCGTCATCATGAACACTCCTCTTCAAACCATAGGTACAAAACTTGTATATATGCTTCTTTTAATCGCATTTCTTGTTATCGGATATTTATTTGGGAAAGTGGAAGCGCTTCAAAAGGGAATTGGAACAACAGCTAATGTCCCAACTGCGGCACCTCAAGCTCAACAGCCCCAAGCGCCAGTAGCGCCAAACGCGGACGAATCAAAGAAAAAGCTTGCGAATGCCCGCCTTCCCCTGAAAGGAAATGCCAATGCCAAGGTAAAAATAGTAGAATTTGCAGATTTTAGATGCCCTTTCTGTGAGAAGGTCTTTACCGAAACGGAACCTCAGATGTTTAAAGATTATGTTGATACGGGGAAAGCAAGCTTTGAATTCCGAAACTATGCATTTTTGGGTCCAGCCTCAACCATAGCTGCAAACGCAGCCGAATGCGCAAACGAGCAAGGGAAATTCTGGGAATACTACGAATGGCTCTACAAAAACCAACCACCTGAAACAGACACCTCAATGTATGTCACAGATAAGCTTGCCCAGGCTGCAGGAACTCTCGGAATGGACACTTCACAATTCAGCTCGTGTCTTGATAGCAAAAAATACGACAAAAATGTAAGCGATGATTTGGCTCTTGGCCAATCGGTAGGAGTTTCCGGCACTCCGACATTCTACGTCAACGGGACTCAACTTGTGGGAGCCCAACCATATGAGTCGATAAAGGCAGTTATCGAGCAAGAACTTAAAAAATAAGCTCAAAGTGAACTACCTACTGTTCCTCTTAAGAATTCTCTTACAGGAAGTAAAAGAAAGGCAATTTTTACTAAAATCAATTCTATTCGGTCTCTGCTATCTTATCGTTGCCCTCATATTCTTTAACTTCAAAACATACGAGAGTGTTTTCTCCCAGACGTATCCGCTTGCCTCTAAATTTTGGATTTCTTATCTGCTCTTCTTGGGCACTTTTAGCATCTTGGGTATCCGAGACAGTATCTTAATCATCGTTATTGCTTCTCTTTTCGGTATCAACTTGGAGCTTGTTCTTCGAAAACTCAAATTTCTCAAAAATCAAGGGAATCTCCACATAACAATTGGGGCAGGAATCGTCTCTCTTATTTCTGCCGGCTGCGCAGCTTGTGGCCTTTCATTTGCCTCTGTTGTTGGCGTAGCAGGCATTGTTACATTGCTCCCTTTTCACGGGTTACTTCTCTATCTTCTCTCAATCATCATCCTGTTTATTTCTCTTCTTTACAATCTTCAAACTCTCGTTAGAGTTTGTAAAATTAAATAACTATTTCTGGCAAATAGCGCAATAAAACGTGCCTCTTCCTCCAAGATATATTTTTTCGATAGTCCCCCCGTCATCTCTCCGGCATGGCTTTCCTTTTCTGCCGTATATCAAAAAGTGATTCTGATACTCCCCTTTTTGCCCCAGAACATCAACAAAATTTAATTCTGACGAACCTCGATATTTCATACCCTTTTCCAATACTTTTAGTAATGCCTCAAACAATGTTTTTATTTCATCTTTAGTCAGACTTTTTGCTCTGCGTCGTGGGTCGATTCTTGCCTCAAAACACGCATCATTGGCATAAATGTTTCCGACTCCCCCGATTTTTGTCTGCTCCATAAGAAACGGCTTTATCGGCAAATTTGAAACCTTTACTATTTGCTCGAATAATAAGAGTGTTAACTGAGGGGTATCCGAACCAGGTGAGGGAAATGGCTCCGGTCCCAGTGCTTTGAAAAACGGCAGTGTCTTTAGGTCTTTCAGAGGTAAAATTTTCATCCATGCAAACCCTCTTACTTCTTGAAAATAAAGATGGGAATTTGAGCTCAAAACAATATCGACGCGGGTAAATTTATTCGGAACTTTCGAGGGGGTTGGTTTTAAAACCTCCAAATCCTTTGTCTCTTCGTCTCTGAAGATAAGCTGTCCGGTAAGTTTTATATGAAATGCGATGCAATAACTGTTATCAAGCTCGAGAACTATCCCTTTTGCATAGCGTTTAATTTCCTTTATTTGTGCACCTATAACATTTTGCGGTTCTCCCGACAAAAGTCTTGAATCAATCACCTCAACTTCAACGATCTTCTTTCCTTTTACATATTTTTGAAGGCCTAACTTAAGCGTTTCAACTTCCGGCAACTCAGGCATTGTCGATAATCTCCTTTATTCGTCTATCAAATTCTTTTTCAGAGAATTTTTCAGCTCTTACAACACAATCGTTAGCGTTTAAATGCAATTTTTCAAACCTCGTTATTGCTTCATTCAAGCTGTCAGATGTATTTTTTTCATAGAACACTCCGGTTTTCCCCTCAAGAACAGTTTCTTTCACTCCACCCGACCGGTAGGCAACAACCGGCGTTCCAACGCCCATGCTTTCCACGGGAGTAATACCAAAATCCTCATCGAATGAGGCGAATATATAGGCTCTTGCCCCTGCCATCAGTTCAAACTTACGCTCGTCGTTCACTTCCCCAACAAATTCGATATTCTTGCCTGCCATTTTTTTCAATTCTTCCTCAAAACCCGCAAACCCTTTACCGAATATTTTCAGCGGCTTTCCGTTTTTATTGAACGCCTTGACGATAATATCCATTCCCTTTGCCCTGGCGAGTCTGCCTCCGGCCAGATAATAATCCTCTTTCTTGCCTTTTATAACATTTGGGATTTTCACCGGAGGATACACAACACGCGGCTCTCTTCTGTAGAATTTTTTAATCCTTCCTGCAACTTCCTCCGAATTGGCGACAAAAACATCGACATTTTTTGATGCATTAAAGTCAACAATTCTCAAAAAATGGTTGGCAACTGAGGCAATTACATAAAACAGCTTATTCTTCTTCCATTCCCTGGCTGTTGCATATCCGTATAGATATCTGGGCGGGGTATGCGTGTAACAGACAATTTTTGCCTTTCCCTTCCTCACAAGGTTAGGAAAATACGCGCCGGTCTGGGAAACGACAATAGTGTCATATTTTCCAAGCTCCAGACTTTTGAAGGCGAATGGAGACAGCAGCCTAAGAGGGGAAATGAGCTTATGCCGCATTGGAATTTCGTTCATCCAGGTGGCAGTTATGCTGTATTCCTCAAACCTCTTTTTGTGTGGCCCTAAATGCTGTGGAGAATACAATGAGGTATATATGTCGGCATTTGGATAAATCTTTATAAGCTCCTCCAATACTCGCTCTGCTCCACCGTATTCTTTAATATAATCATGAACAATGGCAATTTTTTTCATATAAGCTTCATTTGACCTTTTCCGTCAGAATTAAACGCCCCATCTTTATCAAATATCTCATCCACTCTTTTGGGTAATGTATGAAATTCGTACTTCATAAGTTCTTTTTTAAACATTTCAAGGTCGATTTCATCAACCTGGCACTCGGAAAACTCAAAAACCAACGGTACATCGGTCACGATTTTTGCTAATTGATGTGAAATCCGACAATTGTCATGCCCATCAATCAATTTTTGGGCAAGCTTTGGATTTTTTTCTTTTATCTTGTCCAGGTGCTCATAAATTCCGTCAATGGTCTTATAATCATTAATAAGTGTTGTGGCGGTTTTTGGCCCGACGCCTGGAACCCCCGGGTAATTATCGGACGCATCCCCCATTAAAGCCTTCATTTCCACAATTTGAGGTGGATTAATACCGTATTTTTCCCGCACTTTTCCCGTATCCATTATTGAAACTTCTGAGATTCCTTTAATCGGCATGAGAACCTTAGTGTCCTCATCAACCAATTGCAACATATCTCTGTCTCCCGTTACGATATAAGTAAATTCCCCTTCCTTATTGGCCCTTTCTGAAATTGTTCCGATTATGTCATCGGCCTCATACCCGTCGACCGCGTATGTTGCAATATGTGCTTCTTGCAGAATATCGATAATTGCCTTGAATTGATCGGACAACTCCCCTTCCATTTTCGGCCTTTGTGCCTGATAGCCGACATACAACTGCTGGCGAAATGTAGGCTTCGGCCTATCAAATGCAACTGCAATTTTCTTGGGTTCAAGCTGATGCATAACCTTGAGTAACATTGAGAAAAAACCGTAAATTGCCCCTGTCGGAGTTCCGTCCTTTTTAGAAAAAAAAGGCATCGCGTGGTATGCCCTGTGCACAATTGCACTCCCGTCAATGAGCAGGAAAATATCTTTTTTGAGGTCCTTTTCCATCTTAAGCGACTTTTCTGCCATACCGCTCTTTAGACAAACGGATAATATCATCCCTGTTTTCGTTTTTAAGATTCGGAAGAGGTAAGGTTTTGGCTGCAAACGGCATTGAAGTCATATTGTCAATTGACAGCTTCATGACAATTTCGTGCTTCCCAAGAGACACTAAGTCATTTTGCGAGTAAATTTGGGCGAACTCATTCGTAAGCAGTGCTGCATCACCGGCACCTGTGACAAATGATATGAGAGTACCCGCGTTTCCGAAAATAGCCTTTTGTATAGTGACATCTAACTGATCGATGTACTGATTTGCAAGGGTTATTGCGAGGCGGTATTTTCGAGCCTCCGACAAAATTTTAATGAAAGATGAGGTTGCAAAATTCTGGAACTCATCAACATAGAGGAAAAAGTCTTGCCGCTCCTCTTCCTTTTGAAATGCACGGTTCATGGCTGCAAGCTGGATTTGAGTAATAATCATGGCACCCAAAAGCGCTGCATTATCCTCCCCCAATTTTCCTTGAGACAAATTCAAAAGCAGTATTTTTTTCCCGTTCATAATCTCCTCTAGGTCAATTGTTGATTTTGGATTTCCTATGATGTTTCGGATCATTTTGCTTGAGACAAATTGCCCGACTTTATTTTGGATAGGTGAAATTGCCTCAACCCTCAACTTGTCGGTCATTTTGTCAAATTCCTGCTGCCAGAAAGCCCTAATCACAGGATCCTGGATTTCAGGCACCACCTTGTCCCGGTATGCTTTATCCGAGAGAATTCGCAATGCGTCAATAAGTGTTGAATTAGGTATCTCAAGAAGGGTAAAAATCGTGTTTCTCAAAATATATTCTAACCGTGGCCCCCATGAATCCGCATAAATTTTCGAAAAAATGCTGACTATACCTGAGGCGATAAGGTCCTTGTGTTGTTTATTTTTTATTTCTAACACATTGAGGGAGAACGTGCGCTCGGTATCGAAGGGTTCAAGATACACGACGTCGTTTAAACGTCTCTTTGGTATATAATCCAAAACGGTCTCACACAAATCTCCGTGAGGGTCGATAATGCCAATTCCCCGGCCTTTTCTAATGTCATCAATAGCCATATTTGCAATGAGAGTTGATTTTCCCGCTCCGGTTTTTCCCATAATATATACATGTTTTCGCCTATCGATGTCCTTGATGCCAAAAATAGTATTTTGGTTTTTAAATTCCGTTGCCGCAAAAAAATTGGCGTTTTGCTTTTCCTCTTCGGTCATATTATTTGCAGCAGGAATATTTTCGGGAGGCTCACCCGCCAGGGTTTTACCCCAGGAGATGTTTTTTATTGTTGATAGCAGTTTTCCCGCAGGATGCCACAAAGTTGCCAGCTCTTGAGCGTTAAGGATTTGGCTTCGTCTCTCGAGAAGAGTCGTCGTTCGGGAGTGCATTCTTTTTAACAGTCTTCCTTTATTGACAATAGGTCTTTTAAACTTCAGCTGATTGCCCTCCCCTCGTGAGAAACTCCCAAACGTACCGGCGACATTGTGAAGATACGCAAAAGGACTGCCATTTTCAGTCGCTACTATCAGCCTTATAAGGGTCTTTCCCCCTTGAAATTGTGTTTTTTCCGAGACGGCACTTGAGGAGACAACACCCTCTTTTGAGGTTGTTCCGTCGGCATTCACCTTCGGTTGCGTTGAGGCAATCGCATGAGACTGCCAAGGAAACGAGGCGGGTGCCACTAATATTTGAATTCCTATGTCGACTCCTTCTTGCTGTTTTGCTAAAAATCCTACAAGCGGTGCTATCGGATCAACATCACTAAAATCCTTATATGTCTTAAGCGGGTAGTGGTAAGACGAAGCAAGCTTCATCTCTCCTACCTCTTTGTGTTTTGAACTTACCATCAGCTCCATGGGATCTGTTGTGGGGGCAATTGCACAGCGCGGATAAGACGAGACAATAAGGCTCGTGATTAATGTCTCATATGCGCGGGGGACCACAACATAAAAGTAAATTTTTTGCTTTAAAAGGTAGATTTCGAAGGAAAATGTAGGTGGCTTTTTATACATACGCCTAAATAGTCCAACGTAATTAGGAAGTAAAGCGGAAAATATCTGCGTCGCACTTTCAATGCTCGTTTCATCGTCTTTTGGCGTTCTGATATGCAAATAAATTGGATCTTTCATTGTTTTATTATATGTGCTTGCAAGTAAATGAACTCTTCGTCTTTGTGTTTCCATTATACAGGTTTTCAACCTGTTGAACATTGCATCGGGGATATCGGATTATGCAGTTTTTTTCATTAAAGGAGTCTTTTTCTCTACCGTTTTGGTGCCTTTCATTATTTTCTCAAATTCTTCCCCTTCAAGTGTTTCTTTTTTGACGAGTACTCCTGCTACCTCGTCAAGCTTTTTTCTGTTTTGCTTGAGAGCCTCAACTGCTCTTTTGTGCGCCTCCTCAATGATATAGGACACTTCTTTGTCAATTGCTGCTTGCATCGACTCGGAAATTTGCTTTCCCTCTCCGCCAAACATAGGATTTTCGCCGGGAACAAGATTAATAGGTCCAAGCCTACTCATTCCATACTCAATTACCATTGTCCGGGCAACCTCACTTGCTTTCTCGATATCGTTTGCCGCCCCTGTTGTCACATCGACAAACATTAATTCTTCCGCCACTCTTCCTCCCAGCATAGTTGCAATCTGCTCCAAAAGCCGTGTCTTTGTCTCGTGTACCCTATCGAATTGAGGTGGAATAAGGGTGTGCCCTAATGACATTCCCCGTCCAACAATTGAGATTCTATGCACGGGATCTGCATGAGGCATTGCATAACTTACAATTGCGTGTCCTGATTCGTGATAAGCCGTGATTTTCTTGTCGTCTTCAGATTGCAGCCTCTTTTTCTCAGGACCCATCTTCACCTTTGTCGCTGCCTCCTCAAGGTCTATCATGTCAATTGTCTTCTTGTCCCCGCGAGCAGCCAATATAGCCGCTTCATTGAGCATATTTTCCAAATCTGCGCCTGAGAATCCTACGGTTCTTTTGGCAACCGATTCCCACGACACGCTTTTTGCAAAAGGCTTTCCTTTAGCATGTATTGCCAATATAGCCTTTCTTCCTTCAATATCCGGATAAGAAATCATAACCCGTCTATCAAATCTTCCCGGCCTTATAAGTGCTGCATCCAGAATATCCGGTCTGTTAGTCGCGGCAATTACCACTAATTGCTCTGTCGGGGTAAACCCATCCATTTCAACCAAAATTTGATTGAGTGTCTGCTCCCTCTCCTCCTGTCCGCCCATCATACCTACTCCTCGTTGTCTTCCTATAGCATCGATTTCGTCTATAAAAATAATCGCAGGCTGAGCTTTTTTGGCATTCATAAATAGGTCACGAACCCGTGCAGCCCCAACGCCAACCAACATTTCCATAAATTCACTTCCTGCAATTGAAAAGAATGCTACCTTTGCCTCACCCGCAACGGCTCTTGCGAGAAGTGTTTTTCCTGTACCAGCGGGTCCTACAAGGAGTACCCCTTTCGGAGTCCGAGCCCCCATAGCATGGTATTTTTGTGGATTTCTTAAGAAATCCACAACTTCGGAAAGCTCCTGTTTTGCCTCGTCAACTCCCGCTACATCATTAAAAGTCACTTTCGGGAATGCTTTATTGAATGCTTTTGCCTTATTTGAACCGAATGAAAAGATATTCTCCTGGGCGCCCCGAGCCTGGCGAAAGACAAAATAGAAAAACCCTATGATAAGAAGAACCGGCAAGAAATTGGCCAAAATCCCTATCCACGTATTAAGTGCGGAAGAATCTTTTACGGTTATTTTTACTTTCGTGGGGTCAACATTCGAATCTTTTAAAACGCTATAAAGAGAAGTTCCCGGCTCCTTTTTTGTAGAAGCTTTTTTACCGTCCTTGTAGGCAATATCCATTTTACTGTCAGAAACGATAATTTCGTTTACCTTACCGGCCTTCACATCGTTCACCGCCTGAGAGAGCGAGATATTTTGTTCGGGAGCTCCGTATGAAAAGTCGCCTAATCCTATCGTGAGAAATACTAAAAAGAGAAAAAGGAACCCATAAAGGAGAATGTCTTTCCAACCAATCCGAAAACCATTTTTCTTACCTTGTCGTTTAATTTTCATGATGCCTGCCTGAGGAGAATGAGGATACTCCT
>CAZMSF010000020.1:9783-18356 GCA_964568885.1 uncultured Gammaproteobacteria bacterium | reverse complement strand
GAAAATGGATAGAATTTTATTGTGTTAAAATAAATCGGCATGCGTAAAGGCTTCACTGTTCTTATTATTCTAGGAGTTTTGTTTGTAGGTTTTTTGGGCTGGTGGAAGAACGGTATCTCTGCAGTCAATCCGAAGGATAAATCCGAAAAGTTATTTGTAATTCCCAAAGGGACAGCTATACGGACGGTTGGAAACGAACTTAAGGCGGAAGGGCTTATCCGTGACCCTGTCGTGTTTTTCTTGTTCATAAAACAAAATAACTTGGATAGGGCAATTCAAGCAGGTTCTTATAGACTTTCACCTTCCATGGATTTACCAAAAATTATGGACACATTAGGCCATGGCACGATAGACTCTTGGATAACGATTCCGGAAGGATACCGCGCCGAAGAAATTGCTGCAATCTTAAAACAAAATATCCCTACCTATAAAGAGTCTTGGGTGGAAGCGCTAAAGAATGAGGAAGGTTATCTTTTCCCCGACACGTATCTTGTACCCAAAGACGCCGATATTGAGACAATTATCTCAATATTTACTAACAATTTTTATGCAAAAGTTGGGACTATTGGTCTTTCAAAAGATACCCCGGGGCTTTCAAAAATAGTTATTGAAGCATCCTTAATAGAACGTGAGGCAAAATTTGCCGATGATAGGCCGAATGTCGCGTCTGTTATTACGAATAGACTCGATATAGGCATGGCTCTTCAGATAGATGCGACTGTTCAATATATATATGGATATAATGAGAGAACAAAGAAATGGTGGAATGAGCCTGACGCATCGCAACTGAAGATTGCCTCTCTTTATAACACCTATGCTCATCCCGGACTTCCACCCACTCCCATATGTAATCCCGGACTCTCGGCAATTACCGCAGCAGCAAATCCCTCAAGGACAAATTATGTATATTATGTAAATGATTCAAAAGGGAAATTGCATTTCGCAGAAACGCTTTCAGAGCATAATAAGAATATCGAGAAATATTTGAGGTAAGTTTGAGGATAAGCTGAAAAGAAGGTATTGACAAATTTATTAGAATACTGTATATGTAAACAACATGTAAAAAAGATGGGTGTTTTTACACTCATCGTTTTTTTTCGTGTGTGAAGGTAAAGGCCGACTTCAACTATTTTTCCGATGGCAAAACAAACAAAAATAAGACAATATTGGGGCAAGCAAGTTGAAAAGCTTCCCGAGATGGATCTTTTAGGGATCCAAAAAGAAAGCTATGAATGGTTTATCCGCGAAGGTATCCACGAAGTAATTGACGAGATTTCTCCAATTGAAGATTTTACCGGCAAGAATTGGGAATTGTCTCTTGGCGAATACAAGCTTGGTGAACCAAAAATCACCGAAGAACTCGCAATGCGAAAAGGTCTTACGTATTTCACTCCTCTCACTGTTGAAGCAACACTCCTCAATAAAAAGACAGGTAAAAAAGTAACTCAAGAAGTATTCCTTGGCGAAGTTCCAAAAATGACCGACAGAGCCACATTTATTGTTAACGGTATCGAAAGAGTTATTGTTAACCAGATTGTCCGTTCTCCCGGTGTATTCTTTACCGGTGCAGAAGACCCCATCACAGGAAAGACGTTGTATACGGCAGAGTTGAGACCTGTACACGGTTCATGGCTTGAAATTTCGACAACCAGGACGGATATGATAGTTGTCAGAATTGACAGAAGAAAGAAGTTTTTGGGTACGGTATTTCTTAAGGCATTGGGAATTGATGCAAATGATGATATTTATGCCAAATTTAAGGATACTGAGGGAGCTGAAGAATTTATCAAAAATACCTTAGAAAAGGATGAGGCAAAAGGTTCAACCGACGCACTCATTGAAATCTTCAAGAAATTAAACCCCGGTGAACCCGTAGTCATTGATACAATACGACAAAATTTCCGAGACACATTCTTTGATAGAAGAAGATATGACCTCTCAAGAGTTGGCCGGTACAAAATCAACAAAAAGTTGAAAGGATTTAACGATGACGTCCCATTGGATGTCGCAACTCTTGCAGTTGAGGATATTATCGGAATCATCAAGTATCTTATCGGTCTTTCACAAGGAAAAGGCAAAGTTGATGATATTGACCATTTGGCGAACAGACGTGTCAGAAGTGTTGGGGAATTGGTTCAGACAACCGCTTTTAGAGTCGGAGCATTGAGACTTGAGAGAATAATCAAGGAAAAGATGTCTCTAACCTCGACTGAAGAGGTTTATTCCCCTTCCCATTTTATTAACGCTCACCCAATTATTGCAGCAATTAACGAATTCTTCAGAACCTCCCAGCTCTCGGCAATCCTCGACCAGACAAATCCCCTCGCAGAAATCGACAACTTAAGAAGGCTCACCGTTATGGGAACCGGTGGTATTTCAAGAGAAAGAGCGTCATTCTCTATCCGGGATATCAATGCTTCACAGTATTCAAAAATTTGTCCGGTAAGAAGCCCTGAGGGTCCAAATATCGGTCTGGTTACTTATTTGGCATTGTACTCACGAGTAAATGAGTTTGGATTTTTAGAGGCACCATATAGAAAAGTTGTTCAAGAGAAAAAAGGTTCGAAAATAGCTTCAAAAGTAACTGATGAAATCGTATATCTTGATGCAGATGTTGAATCTGATAATTTCATTACTCACGCAGATATTGCAGTTGATGATAAGGGATATATTGTCGACGAGTTGGTTCCTGCTCGTTACCGCGGTGAATACCTTGAGGTTGAGCGAGGAAAAATCCAATTCATTGACGTTATTCCACGCCAGGTTGTCGGAACTAGCGCCTCTCTTATCCCATTTGTTGACCACGACGAAGCGAACCGTGCACTTATGGGAACCCACATGCAGTGTCAGGCCGTACCGTTGGTGAAAACCGAATCTCCGGTTGTCGGAACCGGAATGGAAGCAACTGTTGCAGAGGCAATGGGACGCGTTATCAAAGCTCCATTTGATGGAGAGGTATCATTTGTTGATGCCAATAAAGTTGTTGTGACTGGCAAGAACGGCAAGATGGAATACGATATTGAAAAGTTCAAAAGAACCGCCCAAAACACTTATTTCTCCGAAAAGCCTGTTGTGTTTGCAGGTCAAAAAGTGAAAAAAGGAGATGTTCTTATTGACGGACCGGCTACCGACAATGGTGAATTGGCGCTCGGGAAAAACTTACTTATCGCCTACGCTTCATACGATGGACTTGGATATGAGGACGCTATCGTTATTTCCGACAGACTCGTAAAAGATGATGAATTGACCTCAGTTCATATCGAGAAATACGAGGCAACAGTTGTTGATACGAAGCTTGGACCCGAAGAAACCACAAGAGATATCCCAAATGTTGCCGAAGAAGATTTGGCAAATCTTGATGAAGATGGAATCGTAGTTGTCGGTTCCGAAGTTAACCCGGGAGACATTTTGGTCGGAAAAATCGCACCAAAAGGCGAAACCGAGCTTACAGCAGAGGAAAGACTTTTGAGAGCAATTTTCGGAGAAAAAGCACGCGAAGTAAGAGACACTTCTTTGAGGATGCCACATGGAGAGCATGGAATTGTAACGAGCGTTCAAGTGCTTGACCGCGACAAAGGCGATGAACTCGAACCCGGAACCATCAGAAAACTTCTTATTGAGGTTGCACAACTTCGACACGTTGTAGTTGGAGATAAGCTTGCAGGAAGACACGGAAATAAAGGTGTTATTTCAAAAATTGTTCCTGCTTCAGATATGCCGTATCTTGAGGACGGAACACCGGTTGATATTATCATCTCACCAATTTCTGTACTTGGCCGTATGAATTTGGGACAGCTTCTTGAAGCCCATGCAGGATGGGCAGCAAAACGCTTGGGAGACAAGATCGCCGTACCTGTTTTTGAAAAGACATCGGAAGATAGATTATTTGATCTTCTTAAGGCTGCTGGACTTCCTGCCGATGCTAAAGTAAAATTGTTCGATGCAAGAACAGGCGATGCATATGAAAATAATGTAGTCGTCGGAATCGGATACATCATGAAGCTTATCCACATGGTTGAGGATAAGACTCATGCACGCTCAACCGGACCATACTCTCTTGTTACCCAACAGCCCCTTGGAGGAAAAGCTCAAATGGGAGGACAGAGACTTGGAGAAATGGAAGTTTGGGCTCTTGAATCACATCGTGCTGCTTATACGTTGCAGGAGATGTTGACTATCAAGTCCGATGACGTCGCCGGCAGAGCAAAGGCATTTGAAGCTATAATTAAAGGGGTAGATATTCCAACACCGAAAGTGCCTGAGTCGTTCAAGGTTCTTATCCGGGAACTTCAGTCTTTGGGTATGAATATCCAACCTACTCAAGCAGTTATAGCCGATGAAGAAGATGAAGACGTGTCGGATGCTGCTGAAGAAGTGAAAAAAGAGGCGGAAGAGCTAAAAGAGGCTTTGGAAAGTGAAGATGTTGAGACAAAAGAAACCGACGAAGTTTTGACACCTGAAGCGGAGCTTATAACCGATTCGGTCGAGCAGACAGAGCCAACAGAGGCAGACATAGCCGCTGAGGAAGGAGGAGAAGCTTAAGCATTTTTGCATAAGGCAAAACTATTATGGAACCACAAGAAAATCAACAATACAGAGACGGAGCATTTACATCAAAAACTGTTCAAAGAAAAAACGATGTGATTAACATCGCTGACTTTGAAGGATTGAGAATTACCGTAGCATCTCCTGACGATATAAAAAATTGGTCATACGGAGAGGTAACCAAGCCTGAAACGATTAATTACCGTACTTTCAGAGCCGAAAAAGACGGTCTTTTTGACGAGAGGATATTCGGTCCGACGCGTGACTTTGAGTGTTACTGCGGAAAATACAAGAGAATCAGATACAAGGGAATTGTGTGCGATAGATGTGGAGTTGAGGTTACCTACTCAAGAGTAAGACGCGAGAGAATGGGCCATATTACGCTTGCCGCACCTGTAATTCATGTATGGTTCTCGAAAGGTTCTCCTTCGAAATTATCAACACTTTTGGGGACTTCTCAAAAGGAGCTTGAATCTATTATCTATTACGCAAGCTATTTGGTAACAACAATTGATGAAGAGAAGAGAAAGGAAGCACAAAGCAGACTTGAAGAAGTAAAGCAGGCCCGGCTTTCTGAGCTCAAAAAGACGATTGAAGATGAAAAAGCACGCTTGGCGGCTGAGGAAAAAGAAAAGCTAAAAGATACGGAGTCAACGCTTAAGAAAGAGAGAAAAGAATTGGTGCTTGAGGAGCAAAGAGTCAATTACAAGCAAAAAAATGCCGCTCTTGATAAGAGACTTGAAAATGAGGGCGGAAGAATTGAGGAGATTTTTGAAAGAATTAATGACATTGTTAAAGGTCTTAAGACATGGGATGTTCTTTCCGAGGAAGAGTACGTAAGACTTCTTGAGTATGATGTAATCATCTTTTTTGAAGTTGAGACGGGAGCTTCCGCAATTCTTCATGCTATTGAGCAAATGGATATTCCGAAAATTATTGGAGAGCTTAGGGAAGAGGAACAAAAGTCTTCCGGCCAAAAACAATTGAAACTTCTTAAAAGACTTCACCTTATCGAAGCTATCAATGAAGCAGGATTTGACCTTTCTTCAATGGTCTTAAGGGTATTGCCTGTTCTTCCACCGGATCTTCGTCCTATGGTTCAGCTCAATGGAGGTAGGTTTGCTACCTCCGACTTGAATGACCTTTATCGAAGAGTCATCAATAGAAATAACAGACTTAACCATCTTATCTCTCTTGGAGCTCCTGAAATCATTTTGAGAAATGAGAAGAGAATGCTTCAGGAATCGGTTGATTATCTCATCGACACTTCGATTCGGGCATCGTCGACTCAAAGACAATTCAAATCACTTTCAGACGTTTTGAGAGGAAAACAAGGCCGATTCAGAAAAAATCTTCTCGGAAAGCGCGTTGATTATTCAGGACGTTCGGTTATCATCGTTGGTCCAGAATTGTCTCTTAATCAGTGCGGACTTCCAAAAGAAATGGCACTCGAGCTATTTAAGCCATTCGTTATCCGTGAAATTATTGCACGCGGACTTACGACCCCAAATGCAAAAGCGGCAAAGCGGTACATCGAAAAACGTCCGCCTGAAGTGTTCGATATTCTTGAAGAGATTACCAAAAACCATCCGGTTCTTCTCAACCGCGCTCCGACCCTTCACAAGCTCGGTATTCAGGCTTTTTATCCGGTACTCGTTGAGGGCAGTGCTATCAAAATCCACCCTTGCGTCTGTGCAGGATACAATGCCGATTTTGACGGAGACCAGATGGCTATTCACGTTCCTTTGTCGCAACGGGCACAGGAAGAGGCAATCCAGCTTATGATGCCTGCATCGAATTTGCTTAAGCCTGCAGATGGTAATCCTATAACCCTTCCGAATAAAGAAATGGCTTTGGGTATGTTCTATCTCACCTCAATTGACGAATCAAAGAGACGTGAGACTCTCCCGATGTTCTCCGACTCAAAAGAGGCATATTTGGCACTTTCTCTTAAGAAGATAACGCTTCGAGAGCCTATCATGATCCGTTTTGACGGAAAAGTATTTGAAACCACATTGGGCCGGGTAATGTTCAACGAAGCACTTCCTCTTAAGATGAGATTTGTAAATGAAGAGATTAAGGCTTCAACAATCCGTGAAATCATAACAAGAGCTATGGTTGATATCTCTGAGGAAGAGGTTGCTCATCTTATCGATAAAATTAAGGAAATCGGATTCTACGCTGCAACACTTTCGGGAATCTCAGTGTCAACCTTTGATTTGAAGATGCTTGGAAACAAAAATGACCTTATTGGCGAGGCTGAAAAACAAATCCAAAATATCGAAAATGAATATCAGCAGGGTCTTATTACTCTCTCCGAGCAGAAGAGGCTCATGAATCACGTTTGGCTAGAGGTTACCGAGAAAATGGCAAATCTAACGTGGGATTTGTTCGCTAAAAATGATATCGTCCGGATTATCGCCGATTCGGGAGGAGCCCGGGCAGGAAAAGACCAGATAAAGCAGCTCGCTGCTATGAGAGGTCTTATTTATGATCCGCTTGGACGCATTGTTGAGCTTCCAATTAAGTCTAACTTTAGAGAAGGTCTCTCAATCTTTGAGTACGTTAACTCTGCAAGAGGTTCCCGAAAAGGTTTGACCGACTCTGCTCTTAAAACCGCTGACGCAGGATACTTAACACGACGTTTGGTCGATGTAACCCATGACGTTATCATCCGCGAAGCGGATTGTGGAACAACCATGGGGTATCACGTATCACTGGAAAATAAAGAGAACCTTACTCCTCTTATCAACATGCTTTTGGGAAGAGTAGCGTTGAAGGATATCACTTCAAAGAAGACCAAGAAGACATATGTTAAGAAGGGTGATGATATTGACCACGAAAAATTGAACGAAATCCTAAAAGATGATGGAGTACTTACTGCCGATGTGAGAACTCCTATTTATTGCCGGCTCAAATACGGAATGTGTGCAGCATGTTATGGTTGGGACCTTTCTTCATACAAGAGAGCGGATTTGGGAACCCCGGTTGGAGTTATAGCAGCCCAGTCAATCGGAGAACCTGGAACCCAGTTGACCATGCGGGTTAAGCATTTCGGAGGAGTCGTTATGAGTGACGTTACCCAGGGTTTGCCGAGGGTTGAAGAGCTATTTGAGGTAAGAAGACCGAAGAATTTGGCACCTGTTGCAGAAATCACCGGTAAGGCAAGTGTCGAGAAGGTGGAAGACGGATATATTGTCAAAATCAAAAACACCAAGGTAAAGCCGGTTGAGGAGAGAGAGTATTTCGTACCTCTTGCTTCAAGCTTGCTTATTGCGGACGGAGAACAGGTTGTTGCAGGAACTCAGCTTTGTGAAGGACATCTTGACCCTAAAGATGTTTTGAAAGTTGGAGGACTCGAGCGCGCACAGCAATACCTCATCAACCAAATTCAATATGTGTATGAATCACAGGGAATTTCAATTCATTATAAGCATTTTGAAACAATTGTCCGAAAGATGTCCGACAAAGTTATGATTGAGACGGCAGGGGACACGTCGCTTCTTCCCGGTGACCTCATTTCCAAATTGAGATTTGAAGAGGAAAATGCTTCCGTCATCTCGGAAGGTGGAGAACCTGCAACCGCAAGAGAAACTATGCTTGGTGTAACGAAAGCCGCTCTTGTTACCGACTCATGGTTGTCAGCTGCTTCATTCCAGGAGACAACCCAAGTTTTGACCGATGCTTCACTTGAAGGAAAAGTTGATGATCTTATCGGACTTAAGGAAAACGTTATTGTCGGGCGTCTTATTCCGGTCCGTGAACACTTGATGGACAACTACGTCGATCCTGAAATCCAACCTATCAATGCGCCTGCAAGCATAGAACATATTTCTCCCGAAGATTTGGAAGCGGGAGAGAAAGCATTAGCAGCTCAAAGCACCGAAGAAGTCTCTGAGGACGTAACTGAAGAAAACCAATCCGAAGACGAAGCTGCTGCCCCTGATGAAGCTGGAAATGAAGCTGAATAAAGTGTATAATCTCAAAACTTATGCCAACACTCAATCAATTAGTTAAAAAAGGACGAG
>CAZMSF010000020.1:0-9683 GCA_964568885.1 uncultured Gammaproteobacteria bacterium | reverse complement strand
CATTTGGTGAGAGGTAAATTCGATTTGGCCGGAGTTCAAAATAGAAAAACATCGCGCTCGAAATACGGAGCTAAAAAAGGAGGAGGGGCGCAAGCTCAATAATTAGAATATGCCAAGAGGGAACAGAGTTGTTGAAAAAAGGAAATTGAACCCTGACCCAATTTATGGGAGTGTTCTGCTTTCTAAATTCATCAATAACGTGATGGAAGACGGCAAAAAGACGGTCGCACAACAAAACGTATACAAAGCACTCGATATCCTCAAAGAAAAAGGCCTCGAGCCTTTAGCAACCTTTGAGAAGGCACTCGAGACTATTGCTCCAAGACAAGAGGTTCGCCCAAAAAGAGTAGGAGGGGCTGCTTATCAAGTTCCGCAAGAAGTACGGGGAACCCGGAAAGTTTCACTTGCCATCCGTTGGCTTTTGGAAGCAACGAGAAAAAAACCCAACACGGAATTTAAGACCTTTTCTGAGAAATTGGCAGCAGAAATCCAAGCAGCTCTCAATAACGAGGGTGAGGCAATCAGAAAAAGAGACACCGTCCACAAAATGGCTGATGCCAATAAAGCGTTCGCACATTTTAGGTTTTAAGGAAAACGCTGTCTTTTCTCATGGATTCGAAAAGTAATTCATTCGCCCACTTCGAATTCTAAATTCTCCAAGGATTTATTTTTTTCCTATGATTCAAAATATTTTTTTGGTGGGTTTTTTGGTGTACTCCGTTTTCGGCTTTTTTGTGGGATTTAGAAATACACATTTCAAAAAAAATCCATACGGTCATTCTCAAGTATTCTACCTTTTCGGAGCGTTTGTGTGGGCTGACAGCGTTGTTTTTGGCGCCTTTTTTGCGTTTGTATCTTTGGTTTCCCTATTGTTTCACAACATCATATTATTTACTCTTATTTATTCATTATTTTGGACAATAAGAAGTATTGGAGAGCAATTCTATTGGTTTTTGGAACAATTTGCGGCGGTCCACAGAAATCCCGAACACACTTTATGGGTATCAAAATTCTTTCCTCGGAATTCTTCATGGATTGCGATGCAAACCTTCTGGCAATGCGTGAGTGTCATTTCAATAACAATAACCGTATTTGTATTTGCGAAATTCCTAAAAGTATTGATGTAAACACTATTTATTTACTCTCGCAAGAATTATTCCTGCTGCTATAGCCTCAAATAGTCCGCCAATTGACCATGAAAGGACAAGCGGAAGAGATACTTGAAAACTACTGTAGGTAACAAACATTCCTGTAATTGATGCTGCCATCCAATACCATAATCCGAATTTCAGTCCCCTCTTATAATATTCTTTGTCTTTAAGAATTTTTTTTGTTTTATCCCAGACAAATGAAAGAATTACTCCAAGAACAAATGGATACACATAAAAAAGGGACATGATAGGATCTGTCCATGGGCGGAAAAGATTTGGGTTGGTATATTCAGAAGTTATTTCCGGCATAGAAAGCTGCGAGAAAAAGCTTACTGCTATAGAAATAACGAAAATCCCCACACCTGCTAAAAGTCCCTGAAGAATTATCCTCATATTATTCACCTCCTTTCACGTATATTATCACGCGCGTGAGATTATGAGACGGTGATATGAATCACAAAGTTAGAAATGGAGAGATGAGGTGAAGTTTCCTATCAGCTCCTTGAGCTTTTCCAAAAAGTCTTTGAGTCCTGCTCCGAGCATTTGAGCCTCAGTAGGGGTAACGGTTGGAGTCAGGGTTTCACTTGGAGTGGCTGTTGGAGTCTCGGTTGGAGTTACGGACTCTGTCGGTGTAATACTTGGTGTTTCAGTTGGAGACACCGAAGGGCTTACACTTGGGGTAGCGGTTGGAGTTATTGATGGAAGTCCAACGTGGATATTATCATCGTCATCAAAATCATCATCCCTCTCGTCATCATGTCTCTTTCCTATATCAGATTTGGCAACAGTACTGACTGCGTGTCCGCCTTCATGCTCATGCGCTTCCTCAGATACTGCTTCCCCGTGATTTTTTACACTTTGGGACGTTGTTGGTTGTGAGGAGCTGGATGGTGTCGCGTGTTCGTTTTCGTGTTCTTCGTGTACCTGTACGCCGGGGTTATTGTTGGAATGTTCGTTAGTGTGGTCATTGGATGCTGCAACTTGTTGTGCTGCAAAGAGAATGATAAGAGTAAGTGTTGCGAATGTCAGTTTTTTCATATCCGGTAATTAGAACGATACAAAAACTAGTTTGTTACATTTTCCTTATTTGAACGTTCTAATAGATAGGTGTGATATGTACTTTTCTTTTCAATTTCGAAGAAATCGAATTAGAAAATGTTATACCTTTAGAAATTTTTTTCTAAATAAGGTACAATAGTGCCCCCATGGAAGATGAAAAAACTCTTATAAAAAAGGCACAAAAAGGAGACACTCAAGCGTATGGCATTATATATAAGAAATACTTTCAAAAGCTCTATAGATATTGTAAATTCAACACAAAAAATGACGAGCACGCAAAAGATATCTGCCAGGAGAGTTTTGTCAGAGCTTGGAAGAAGTTGAAAGATTTTAAGACCGACGGGCAGTGGTCAATACAAGCTTTCTTGTTCACAATTGCAAGAAACCTCATCATTGATGCCACCCGGAAGAAAAAAGAATTTGCTCTTGAAGAATTTGAGAATTTAGCCGATGGCAGCGATCTTTATGAAGAGCATGATAGACAGCAGGACATTGTGAAAGTAAGGACGGTTCTATCAAAACTTGATGATATAGAACGTCAAATTATACTTTTACGGTACTTTGAAGAAATGCCGTCTGCTGAAGTTTCGCACATTTTAGGAATGAAGGATGGAGCACTGAGAGTCAGGACCTTTAGGGTAATGCAGAAAATGAAGGATATATTCGAAGCACTATATGGAACAAGAAATTGAAAAATTAAAAAAAGCATATTTAGAGGTAGAAGCTCCTGTGGAGCTTGATTTCTATGGTTTTGAGGATGTGTTGGATAGGATTAATAATAAAAGGAAAAACAGTTTTTATATCTACCGGTATGCAGGATTAACCCTTGTGGTACTCGTTATGCTAAGCGGTGTAGCCGGTATCACATTCGCCTCAAAACCGAATTCAGCTTTATACCCTCTCAAAATAGCTGCTCAGAAGGCTATTGCAGATGTTACCCATACTTCACCAAAGCATGTTGAAGACACAATAGACAATTTTATATCACCCAAAAAGGTAACACCAACCGTGGCACCGGTTATTATCCAGTCAGCTCCGACGCCTTCTGCAACCCCAAAAGTTTCGGAAAGAGAGAGAATGGAGACTGAGGAGGATGAAGAAAGAACACAACCAACCGTCCAGCAAAGACAAGAAAGAAGCGAAGAGGAAGTAAAAGGAATAAGTACAACAAAAGAACCGGAGAAAAAAGAAAGCACTTCAAATTCTTCTTCCCAACAAAATGAAAATCGTTCCGGCGAACACAGACAAGAGGAAAGCAGCAATACATCCTCAAATTCACACAATAACTCTTCGGAACACGAGAAAGATTAACGACTTGTCAAACTCAACAGTCCTTGAAAGCATCCTATAATAGAAGTATAATACGTTTCTTATGCTAAGTGAGAGGATTAAAGGATTTGCAGGAGACGAAGAGAGAGGATGGATTGGAAAGGATGTCTCGCTGCAAAAAAATATTCTCATCAATCCCCATGGTATTCGCGTTGCACGGCTTGCAACACAACCGGGAAGTTTTCCTTTTGAACTGAAAGAGGGGGCAGAAGAGAGGCTTTCCGCTTCAATGAGAAGCAGATATGCGCAGATAGGACTTCATCCCGCGGACGACTCCTTGGAGTATGCTCTCGAATCCTATTTTAATGCACAAGATACTGACTCTTTTGAATTTCCATTTGCAATTACCAATTTTTCAAACGCACCGATTTTTATTCCAAGAGGAACGGAAATGTTACGTTTTTATGTTCCACCCGTCAATTTCGTTGAGAATGGGAATCTTGAAGAGCTTGTTCGTGACAAGACAGTTCAAATAGATGGTAGAGAGGGACGTGAATGGAATTTTGTGTATAGGACATTGGAGAAAAATAGAAGCGACATCGTGGGTATAGGGCTTAAAGTGAAAGAAGGCGGGAGAAAATATATCCCAAAACAAAACGAGCCTATATCGGTGAGTGGAAGTGAAAGGAATTATAGAAAAGAGGTAGATAGATTTTTGGTTCCTGTTGAAGAAAGAAAAGATCCACAAATTGCATGTTTATGGATCGGAGAAACTTCGGCAATTGATCTGGGCAACAGAGTGTCGGCAGAAATTGAACGTAATGCTTATCCCGGGTTTCAAGGGAACTCACTATCTCCGACAACGGGTGAACATATCAACTCCCGACTAATAGACCCTTCAACCGGTTGGGCTGTCAGAGTTGAAATCTTTAGCCCAACTGCAGGTGAGCACGTTGCTGACTGGGTGGTTTTTCGGTTTTTCAACCAGTAGCGCAATCAATTTTTTAAGGAGGGAGATCTGAGGAAGACGTTTTCATACTTAAAATGTTCTCAAGTTATTCGTATTCCAATGGTTAATGTGTTTTGGCAATCGAATAGCGTCAATCCGCACCTGCTCCTTCCACATGTCGTACTGTAATCCGTTCATTCCAGCTCGTGGATGTGTTTTTTCCTTTATTCCCAAATGTAGTTTTTTGAAATGCAACATGTTTTTTCACCTCCTTTCTTGTTGCTATTATTTGCTTTTGACGATGCAACTTCAGTGAGTATTCTTACACTTTTTGTGTGAAGTTCATTACAACTATGAGGCTAAAATAGGTGCTGTCAGAATAATGTCACGGTTGTATGAAACCTGACATCTGATATAGTAAAGATTATGGAAAACATTACATGGTTCGGACATGCATCATTCAGTTTTGTTGACCAGCAAAGTGGGGGCAGAATTTATTACATAGACCCGTTTCGCCTGCCAAATGATATTTCGACCGGAACTTTAGATAAGGCGGATATTATCTTTGTGACTCATGCCCATCCCGATCATTTATCGGTACCTGATATTTCGATACTATTAAAAGAGGATACCGTGATTGTTGCAACGGAAGATAGTCTTGAGACGCTTCAAATATCTCAAGAAAAATTTCCTGTTACGCCAAATAATGAGTACACTGTGAAAGGTTTTTCCTTCAAAACCGTCCCTGCATATAACATAAACGCCGACAGACCGCATAAAAAAGAGTACGGGTGGGTTGGATATATATTTTCATTCAATGGCTTAAAAATATATCACGCGGGAGATACGGATTATATCCCCGAGATGGATGAGCTGAAAAATGAAAATTTGGATATAGCCTTCCTGCCCATCGGCGGAACGTATGTCATGACACCTGAGGAAGCAATTGAGGCTGCTAATGCAATATCAGCTAAAAAAACAATTCCGATGCATTACAAAATGCTTTTAGGAGAGAAAACAAAAGAGGGCGAAGAACTATTTAAAAATTGTGTAACCAATTCTGAAGTGCTATTCTTGGAAGAATTCAAATAAGTTATTTAACCTCAACCGTAGTCATCTTGTCACCTACTACGATTTTTTTGACGACATCCATACCTTTTGTGACTTTTCCGAATATTGTGTAGTTTTTTGGCAACGAATCATTGTCCGCAAGCATGATGAAGAACTGTGAGCCATTGGTGTTGGGTCCCCGGTTGGCCATAGCGACTACCCCTTCCTTGTACCCTTCTTTATATGAAGCGGTTGAGGGTATGAGTTCATCATCGAATGTGGTTCCGTAAATTGAATATCCTCCGGTACCATTTCCATTGGGGTCTCCGCCTTGGATGACAAATCCGGGTTCAACTCGATGGAAAGTAAGTCCGTTGTAGTAGCCTCTTTTTGAAAGGGTTGCAAAATTTTTGACCGTCTTTGGTGCATCATCAGGATAAAACTCGATTTCGATATCTCCCTTGGCCGTATGGATTACGCCGCTTGTTGCCGATATTATTTCGTTTGGAGCAGCCGTTGGTGCTGCTTGGGTTTGTTGTCCCTGTACTTGTTGCGTTCCTGTTGGTTGAGCAGCAAGAGGACTCTGAGTAGCCTTAAGATTTATATCTATCGGGGGAGTCGGGGTGAGGTCTCCAAGAGCGGCTAATGGGTTTTTCCCGTCAGCTTTAGTAAATACAACAATAAATACCGCGGTTAAAAGAAGAATCCCTATGACAACAAATGGAACTTTGCTCACGTGTTAGATTGTAACAGCAGGATATTTAGAATTCAATTGTTTTTGTGCCATCCAAGTCGTCCTATTGTTTCAGGTTTTCCGATAGTGATAGAGCCGGGCATACCTCTGTGCAATTTACTGTCGCAGACTTTCCTTCTTTTTAAAAGCTCAATTGTCTCATCCCCTTTAATCCATATATTTGGATAATATTCGTACTTTAAATGGCGTCCGCAGTCTCCGCAACATTCCTCAAGCTCGACAGCTCTTAATTCCCCTCTTTTGTATTGACTTATTAGTTCTTTTTTTATCTGGTCGGGAGATTTCGGCTGCGGAATTTCCGTAGGTTCGGAGTCTCTTGTTTTTATAAAGTCCGGTACGTTCTGTTCCTTTTTGATTCGGCCAAGCGTTATGATTTTGTCGTCTGTTTCAATAACAACTTCCTCTTCTCCTTCCTCATCTTTAACCAACCCGTGATTTGTCAGTTGTTTTTTTCGCCATCCTATCCTGTTATCTCCTCCTTCTATTTTGTCCTCAACGATTACTAAAAACCCTAAGTTCTGCTCAACAATCCGTTTTAGATGGTCACGGGTTAAATGCCGTGTCAGCATGCGTGTTGCTTTTGCTACAATCTCATCATAAGGTGCCTCCAAACTGCGTGGGCCGGTGTGGATAACAACAGCAGGGGTTCTTTGCGGTTCATCAATGGCTCGTTCCCGGTTATGACCATTTTCCTGTACGGGGTGGCCTTGTTGGTCAAGCATTGTGACGGTTGTAGGCAGGGTGTCGGGTTGATTCGCATTCATGTATACAATCTCCCCATGCGGGAGTTGTTGCCAGCGCCTATCGTTGCGTAGAATGTTTGGAAACACAATTGGCTCTTGCGGCGGACGGAGTAGGTCGGAAGGTGTTAGCTCGGGCTGTGTTGCCTCAAAAGGCTCTGACATAGTGACATTGTATCACACCGTTTTTAGGGCTGTATAACGGTCATTTCCCTTGGAGAGTTAGTCAAACTTTCTATTCCGTCCATAGTAATAAGGACAGTGTCTTCAATGCGTACCCCGCCGGCATTTACTATATAAACTCCCGGCTCAACGGTCACTATCATTCCCGGCATTAATTTGTCGTCGGTGAGTGGGGAGAGGGAGGGGTTTTCATGCACTTGAAGTCCTACCCCATGGCCTAACCCATGCGGGATATCGGAAAAACCCAAAGCTTTCAAATGACTGTTGGCAAGCTCGGCCGGTTTTTTGCTTTCAAAATCCTCTTTCATGTGGGTTTTGAGACAATCTATTGCTACTTCCTGTGCCTCTTTAGTAGCAGCATATATCCGTGTTAATTCTTCACTCGGTTGTCCCACAAAAACCGTTCTTGTCATATCTGAACAATATCCATCGACTTTTGCACCAAAATCTAAAAGTACTATGTCATTTTGGGAAAGAATTGTGCCATTGGACATATGGTGAGGGATTGCGGAGTTTTTGCCGAATGCCACAATTGAGTCAAAGGATAATTTCCCTCCGTTGTTGCGTATATAATTTTCGAGTTTAGTTTTTACTTCCAGCTCGGTTTCTCCGGGTTTGATTTCTTGTTTGATATATTCAAAAGCCTTATCAGAAAGAGCGCATGCTTTTCTGATACTTTCTACTTCTTTGTTATTCTTTATTTCGCGCAATCCCTCGACGATGTCAAAAGTTGGAGTGAGATCTGTGCCGTTTGTCTTTTCTTCGATGTCGGCAATTTCCTTATAAGAAATATTGTCCTCTTCAAATCCCATGGTTTTTATAATGTTGCTTTTAAGATAATCCGTTACTGCTGTAACAAATGAATTTTGGGCGGAAATTTCAACAAGTGTTATAAAAGGAGCCATGTCTTTCACCATTTGCGTATATCGCGCATCGGTAAAAAGCATCGCGTCCAATTTTGTTACCAAAATCCGGGCCTCCCGTTCTTCAATTGAGAATGCATGAATACCGGTAAGATACGCGATGTTATAGGGGGAAGTAATTAAAAGGCTTTCGATGTCAAATTTCGACAAGTCTTCCTGTAGTTGTTTTATCCGGCTTTCAAACATATTTTATTTTAACAGACCGGTACTCAATTGACACAGAAAAAAGTTTCCTCTATATTAAATTATGATTGTCGTCGTAGACTTCGGCTCCCAGACTTCTCATCTTATCGCCCGGCGCATCAAAGATTTAGGTGTCCCAGTTAGTATAGTTGAGCCAAAAAAATTCAGGCCTAATATGCTTCCTGAACCGGCCGGCATAATTTTATCCGGTGGTCCCGCATCGGTTTATGATGAGGGCGCCCCGACTATTGACTCTTCTATTTTTTCTCTTGGTATCCCGCTTCTTGGAATATGTTATGGACTCCAGCTGATGGCCCATCTTAATGGGGGGAAAGTAATTCCCGGTAGAAAGGAATACGGTCCGGTAAGAGTAGCCCTTATGTCCCGAGCAAAAGATGCGACATTCACTCAGGGACTGTCACCAAAATTTACCGCATGGATGAGCCATGGGGATGAAATCATAAAAGTTCCAGCGGGCATGAAAGTATTGGGACACACAAAGAACATGAAATATGCAATTGTAGGTGACGTAAAAAAGAAAATGTATGGGTTGCAATTCCACCCAGAGGTGGAACATACGGATTTCGGGAATGTACTTTTAAGAAATTTCCTCTCTATTTGCAATGTCAAGACAACCTCACAAACAATTGCAATACAAAGTCTCATCGATGCGATAAAAGAAACCGTTGGAGAACGGTATGTGATAGGTGCTGTCAGCGGTGGGATTGATAGTACGGTTGCTGCGGTTTTGACGGCAAAAGCAATTGGCAATAGATTTTATCCGATATATGTCGATAACGGACTTATGCGGCATGATGCGCGTGAACATGTCGAGCGGATATTTGAACACGTCGGGATTAAACCCATCATTATTGATAGTAAGGCGGAGATGCTTGTACTTCTTTCCGGCATAAAAGATAGTGAAGAAAAAAGGAAAGTCATAGGCAGACATTATGTTGAGGTATTCGAGCGGGAGTTGGATAGATTGGAAAAAAAAGGCATTAAGCCTGAATTCTTGATGCAAGGAACAATATATAGTGACGTTATCGAGAGCAAAGGAACACGCCACGCCGCCAAGATAAAATCCCACCACAATGTCGGAGGCCTTCCGAAACACATGAAGATGAAGTTGCTTGAACCCCTTCGAGAATTTTATAAAGATGAAGTGCGTTCTATCGGATTGAAATTGGAATTGCCGAAAGAATTTGTTTACAAACAGCCATTCCCGGGGCCCGGATATGCAGTGAGGATTCGTGGAGTAGTTAACGAAAAAAGACTAGCGATGGAGGAAAAAGCCGACAGAATTGTCATGGAGGAGCTTTCGAATGCAAAACTTTTGGATAAAATATTTATCTCATTTCCTGTTTTGACAGGTGCAATGTCAACAGCAGTCAAAGGAGATGGAAGAAGTTTTTCCGAGGT
>CAZMSF010000019.1:0-22223 GCA_964568885.1 uncultured Gammaproteobacteria bacterium | reverse complement strand
TCTTCATTTCTGAGAATAAATTTACCACCTTGTGAGCGTGCAAAGAAATAATTAAAAAGTGCCGTCCTGATGCCTCCAACATGGAGAATTCCGGTCGGACTTGGTGCAAAACGGACTCGTATATTTGACATACTTTTTTAGTAGAGAAGGTATATTTGCATTCTAACCGAATTTATCTCTATACTCAATAATAGTATGGCAAATCTTGTTACCGTCACAAAGGAAAGCCGGCTGATTCTTAAGATTGGCGGAATCGGTGCCGGTCTTATTCTTCTTGTCTATATCTTTATTCAGGGAGGCACACTTTTCAGAAACATCTTTTTTCCAAAACCCCCTGCGCCACCACTTGAAGGGCTTGGCAAACTTCCTCATTTAAAATTCCCTTCTCCGGGAACAACAGGCATCCAATTTACGGTGAACACTGTGGATGGCAAACTCCCCTTACTGCCAGGAAAAGTTAACGTCTATAAATTAACGAGTCCTGAGCCAAATCTGCTTGCTCTTGAGACTGCAAAGCAAACCGTAGATTCAGCCAATTTTGTCGATAACCAAACCAAAATCAACGACACTCTTTATCAATGGACCCAGTCAAGAACCGGAGCGATATTGCGTTATGATATAGTCACAAAAAATTTCACCATTTCATCAAATTACCTCACAAATATTGCTCTCGCATCTCAATCTCTAATGCCTGCAGAGGATCAAATTAAATCGGACGTTATGGGATTTCTGCAAACAATGCAAGCAAATACAAAAGATATCGATACTGAAAAAACGAAAGTTGAATACTTGCAGAATAACAACGGCACATTAATAACCGCTCAAAATTTAGGAAGTGCTAAATATGCACGAGTTACGCTTGCTCAGCAGAGCGTTGATGATATTCCGATAGTTTATGACACACCAACAGAATCAATCTTGACATTTATTGTTTCCTATCCGGCAAATAATTTTCAAATTCTCGATGGCCAATTTTACAATCACGAACCGGACCATACACAAAAAAGCGATTACCCAATAAAGACAGCAGTGCAGGCTTTGGAAGACCTGAAAAGTGGAAACGCCTATATGATAAATCCTCAAAATTTAACGAATGTCGATATAACTAATGTGGAGCTAAAATATTATCTTAACCGCGAAAGCAAGGACTTCCTGATGCCTGTTATTGTCTTTAGTGGAATCAATTTCACTGCCTATGTTGAGGCAATTCCTGCTTTGTCCTTAGAAAATTAATTTACTTTTGGAACTGAAAACGCAACTTTTTCCCTAATAAACTGCATTATATCCCACGTATCTGAAAATCTGTCCTGACTCTTAAGAACGGCAACTATAAAAAGCTTACTGTTTTTGTTAAGAGCAGTTAGCAAGACTCCCCCTGCCTCATTCGTAAAACCTGTTTTTATTCCGACAACATCCTCATATTGCAAAAGGGTATTCAAGTTGTTAAGTATGAACTGATGAGTGCCTGCCCTGTTGAAAACCGATATTGACCGCGTTCTTACTATTTTCGCCAGCTCCGTCTTTTGCAGAGCATACCCACCAAGCCGTGCCAATTCCTCGGCAGTCGTAAAGTTACCATCCTCATATCCTGCCGGGTCTATGAAATGGGTATTTTCCAACTGCAATTCTTGTGCTTTTCTATTCATTGCCCTAACAAAACCATTCACTCCTCCGGGATAATAATAAGCAAGCGTGTATGCAGCATCGTTGCCTGATGGCAACATCATGCCATACAATAAATTTTCGACTGTGACCTCCTCGCCAGGGGAAAGATTCATTTTCGAACCCTGAACAATATAAATGTCCTGAGGAACAGTTAAGTAGTCGTCCAATTTATAATGCTCGACGGACAGTATCGCAGTCATCACTTTTGCTGTCGATGCGGGTGAAAAACGAAGCGATTGATTTTTTCCGGCTACAACGGTACGTGTCGAGGGGTCATATACGACATATGCAGCAGCCGATGCGTTTATCGAGCTGAGATCATGAGGCAATGGAATCGAATTAATCTTAAGATATGGATATTTTATAACAGGTAAAGTATACGAATTTATCTTCTGAATATAAAAAACTACAATAGCAGTCGCCGCAGCATCCAATAAAAGCAGTATTACAACAACGTCGAAAAAATGTGTGTGGGCAACTATTTTACTTCTTGCAGACTTTTCTTTTTTTTCCTTTTTTTGACCAGGCTTATTCACAAAAGACAGCCACATAAAAAAACTTTTTTTCTTAGTGGGGGAGTTATTTTTTTGGGAAGAGTGTTGAGAGTCTTTCATCAATACGTTCCATATCTCTTGGGAAAAGAGATGCCTCTCTCACATTGGCAAGATTTAACATATGCATAGTAATTCTTTCGAGTCCGAAGGAAAATCCGCCTTCTGGAGGCATCCCGAATTCAAATGCCTGAAGATATAATTTGAAATTATCTGTACTCATTCCACGCTCGACTATCGCTTCCTTTAATTTTTGATACTCATGTATCCTTTGACTACCGCTCGAAATTTCAACACCCCGAAACAATATGTCAAAGGAAAGACTTAGTTCCGGATTTTCCGGGTCGGGCATTGTATAAAATGCTCTTTTCTTTGTCGGGAAATGAGTAATGGTGACCAGATCTGAATTATGCTTCGCCAAAGCCCACTTACAAATATCTACTTCGTCCTGCGGACCCATATCTTTTTCGCCTCGCACATCCCTTCCAAATTCCGATGTAATTATCTCCTGTGCTTCCGAAAGCCTTAATCTCGGAATTTTTCCAAATGATATCGGATTGATGTTGTATTGAGAAAGAATGTTTGAAGAAGTACTTTCTGCATGTTGTAGAGTCTCAGTAATAACACCTTCCAATAAATCCAAGAGCTCCGGGAAATCGACGAATCCGATTTCCATATCCATTTGCGTATTTTCCGAAAGGTGCCGTGTTGTAACGGATGGTTCGGCTCTATATGCATGCGAAATCGTAAAAACCCGCTCAAAAACAGGAACCATCATCTGTTTATACAGTTGCGGGCTTTGCGTAAGGTATGCAGGATACCCATAATACTCTACCGGAAAAACCTCCGCTCCTCCCTCTGTGGCTGATGCAGAAATAGTGGGGACAACTATCTCTGTTGCCCCAAGGCCGTTCGCTGCTTTTCTAAATCCTTCGAGAATTGAAGCCTGAACTTTAAAAATGTTTGCAATTTTTTCGTTTCTTAAAGAAAGCGTTCTGAAGTCAAGTAAAGTGGGTAGTTGAAGATTGAGCTCCTGCCCTCCCATGTCAAAAGGGAGAACTTCTGCCTTTGAAATTATTTCAACAGGCTTTGTTAATTCCAATTCAATTTTTCCTAACGGAATATTTGTATTTACATAACGCTCTCCCCGCTCCTTAACAAGACCAAAAATTTTAACGACCGACTGTTGGGAAAGACCCTCAACGGAGGAAACTGCTTCGGGAGCTGTGGCGACTACTTGAAGCACTCCTCCTCTATCCCGAGTGTCAAAAAATGCAATTTTTCCATGGGTCCTTACACGTTCTACCCAACCAAAAAGAGTAACTTCTTCTCCGACTTTTTCCAAGGCTTCGCTTGTTAACACTCGATTCTGCATAATAGGCATATCATACCACATTTTGCTTCAAATTTTTCACTTGACAATGTGAAAATATGTGAATATAATGAATTTTGTTGAGAATTTGATAATCAATATGACACAATTGCAGCACACAAATATTAGAGTCTCCCTTAAGGGTTTCCAACCCTAGGGAGTCGCGTGCTGACGTATTAGAACGCGAACTCCCTTAACAAAAGGGAGTTTTTTTTTGGGTAAAAAATATGGAATTTGAAGGAACATTTAGACCATTTAGTGAATTTGAAGCAGAACAACTGCGAAGAGGAGAACTCCCTGACAGGGTATCATTCGGTGCGTGGAGGCCACTTCAACCGTGGGAAGAAGTCGACCCGCGGCATATTCAAAAAGTGAACGGTGTAGAAAGTATTCCGGCAAGGCTTTATGGAAATGCGCACCGGACAGCCGAAGGTTTGATTCCTAATCCCGTTAGCTCCGCTTCCGAAACGGAACCCATAACATTGGTAGCCGACGCATTTGCTCTGGTAGGACGATGAGCTTTATAGTATAGTGGTGATATGTCTGAAGGAGTAGATACTTTCGAGGTTGGTAGTCAAACTACGACTTCCACACAAGAAAGGGTAAGTATTTACAATCCGTTTCCGGAAGAGAGAAGAGAAGCTATGTCTCCGGAGGAAAAATTTAAGAGGTGGATAAAGGAGCAGGGAGAGAGAGACAGGCAGGCAGCACAGCTTATGAGAGAGTCAAAAAAACAAAAGAAAACTAGGATTGCTTGATATCTTTAAGCTTTAGCTGGATACTTTTCTTCCCACTCCACTCATTTTCGGAAATTTGATATGCAATACTGACCGTATCCCCCTCACCAATATCGGCAGTGTCCGCCATACCAAATCCGACCGCATCAAACACCTTCCTATCTTTTTCGACTTTCAATTTGAGATGGTTCTGTTCTCTCCCGATTTTTCTTATTTCCAAAACGGTAACATTATCGGTCGCAAATACAGGTTCGGGATTACCCATACCGTATGGTGACAACATCGAGATTTCATCTATTAAATCTGTTGTTATAAGAGAAAAAGGCAAGTTCATATCTACCTTCAAATATCTTTTCAAAAGCTCCTCTGTAACTACACTCTCTGCCAGCAGAGTAAGAGATTTAGAAAATTCTTCAATCCTGTTCGTCTCAACACTGAACCCTGCAGCCATAGGATGACCCCCCGCTTCTATTATAGTGTGCGATACGGAGCGTATAAGCTCAATAATATTGACCCCGGGAATCGAACGCGCAGACCCTTTTGAGACTGTCTCGCCGATTGCAATTGCAATAGCCGGTTTGTAATAACTTTCGACAAGTTTTGAGGCAATAAGCCCAATTACTCCCTGGTTGTATGACTCATGAGATACTATCGTAATTTTTGTATTTGAAGCACTCTCCATCGCTAAAAGTTTTGCGTGTCCGACTGATTCTTCGGTAAGTCCTTGACGGTCACGGTTAACATTCCCCAACATCAAAGAAAGCTCCCGGGCTTTTTGTAAATTTTTTGTACAAAGAAGCCGCAAGGCATTCATAGCGCTTTGAATTCTTCCCGTCGCATTAAGTCTTGGCGCTATTATGTGTCCTATCGTATGAACTCCCACCATTTGTTTATCTACTCCAGCCTCTTTTAGCAATTCTTGAATTCCAATTCTTTTTGTATTTTTCAAAATTTCTATTCCCTCTTTAACTATCGCTCTGTTTCCGGAGACAAGAGGAACCAAATCGGCAACTGTCGCAAGAGTTGCCAAAACTAATTTTTCTTCTATATTTGCTTTACTTTCAAAACCAAGTTCTCTCACTATTACCCACGCAATTCCCGCACCACAAAGTTCTGTTGTATGAAGAACGCAAAAAGCAGCCGGCTCTTTTTTACCTTTTACATGATGGTCGGTAACAACTACATCTATTCCTTTATTCGCTGCGTAATCAACCGCCTCATATGCAACTATTCCGTTGTCAACCGTAATTATTACCTTTGTGTCGGGATTTTTTTCCAAAACATTATCTATTCCTTTTTTTGAGAGACCGTATCCCTCATCTATTCTATCGGGAATATAAGGAACGATGTTTTTACTTTTTACATAGAGTGTTTCCCACAATATCGCTGTTGCACATATCCCATCGACATCGTAATCACCAAAAATTATGATTTTTTCATTGCCATTAATTGCCTTAAGTATTCGCTCCTGAAATTTACTAAATTCTTTTTTGTTAATGCCGCACGATTTTAATGTAATTTTTTTTGTGTTCGTTTCCAGAAATTCCTTTATATCTTTTTCTTCCGTAAGGTTCCTATTTTTAAGCAGAACTGAGATTGTCTGTTGAATTGTCGAGGGAGATATATCTTTTTCGATTATTTTCCAGTGTTTCATGATATACTTTTTTTTAACATCTCTCATAATACCATATGGAAATTGTCATCGATAATGAGGTCAAAAGAATATATTTCGCTCTTGAAAAGGCGGGATATGAAGTGTATCTCGTAGGTGGTTGCGTAAGAAACATCCTTATGAATATCCCTGTTACCGACTGGGATATTACGACTAATGCTACCCCCGAACAAATACAATCCGTCTTTCCTGATTCATTCTACGATAATCCATTCGGTACAGTTGGCGTAAAATTTGAAAATGAGTCCGGTGATACCAAAAATTATGCGGAAATTACGACCTTCAGGACTGAGTCCGGATATACCGACCACAGACACCCGGGTGAGGTCTCATGGGGAACAACACTTGCAGATGACGTTAGGCGCAGAGATTTTACCGTCAACTCACTAGCGCTTAAGCTATTTGAAAATGGGAGTACTGAAATTATTGACTTAGTTAATGGACAGGAGGATTTACAGAGAAAATTGATACGAGCAGTAGGCAATCCGGACGAAAGATTCAAGGAAGATGCCTTGCGTCTTATGCGTGCTGTACGATTTTCTTCACAACTCGGATTTTCCATCGAGGAAAAAACCCTTGAGTCGATAAAAAAAGACAGTCATTTAATTGAACAGGTCAGTAATGAGCGCATACGGGATGAGTTTCTGAAAATTCTCTCAACGGATAATTATTATGAAGGGGTTGTGCTGCTTGATGAAATCGGAATTCTTGATATTATTTTTCCGGAACTTCTTAAGGGAAAAGGTGTGTCGCAAGCACGGCCGGGAAGACATCACACGGCGGATGTTTTTACGCACAATATTCTTTCAATGAAGGAGTGCCCCTCAAAAGACCCTATCGTAAGACTTGCTGCTTTACTTCATGACATTGGAAAACCAAATGTTGCGTCATATGATAGCGAAGGATACGTAATTTTCTACAACCACGAAGTTGTCGGAAGCAAAATCGCAAAAGAGATAGCGGAACGTCTTCATCTCTCAAACAAACAAAAGGAAAAAATCTACACACTTATCCGCTGGCATATGTTTACTGTGGACGAGCATATAACCGACAGTGCGATAAGAAGATTTATTCGACGAGTTGGTGTCGAAAATGTAAAAGATATGATTGACCTTCGCATAGGAGACAGACTTGGTGGGGGAACTCAAACGGCGGAGAGTTGGAGGCTTAAAAAATTTAAAGAACGGCTTGAAGAACAACTCCACCCTCCTTTCTCTATAAACGACATGGCTATTGATGGTAACGATATTATGAACATTCTAAATATTCCTCCGGGAAAACGTGTTGGCGAAATTATCAACACTTTATTTACAGAAGTAGATGAAGACCTTTCAAAAAACAATAAGGAATACCTTCTTTCACGCTTGGAGCAATTCAAATAATATCGTATAATATCTTTATGTTAAAAGACAAAGTTCAAGAAGATTTAAAACAAGCGATGCTTTCTCACGAGGAAGAAAAACTTTCAACCATACGAATGTTAAAGTCGGCACTACAATATTTCGAAATACAAAAGGGGGGGGCAGGATATTCTGCCACTGACGAAGATGTTATTGAAGTAGTGGGACGTGAAATAAAAAAAAGAAAGGAATCGATTGAGATGTTTGAAAAAGGGGGAAGACAAGAATTGGCTGACAAGGAAAAGAAGGAACTCGAGGTTCTTAACGAATATTTACCCGAGCAATTATCCGAAGACGATGTAAGGAAGCTTGTCGATGATGCAATTTCACAAACCGCTGCAACTACTATGCAAGATATGGGAAAGGTGATGGGAATTCTGTCCTCGCAAATTAAAGGAAAAGCAGACGGTAGTTTTGTCTCCACGATAGTCAGAGAAAAATTAGGAGCCTAGCCCACTCTACGAGCGTAGTGCGTCAAGAAATTCCTTTCCTCCGGGCAGACTTTCACGGCTAAACACATCTTTTAACGGTACCCATTCAACATCTTTAACGTGATGATCTTTGGTTCTTTTTGTCTCGGATACAAAAACACACTCATACCCAAAAATTAGCGTCTGCTGCACTCCCCATGGATACTCCCAATTCGTCGTAACGGAGCACGGCAACAAACGTTTAATTCTTACCAAAACTCCCGTCTCTTCACGAATTTCTCTAACAATTGCCTCCTCTATTGTTTCACCAAAATCTACTTTCCCGCCTGGAAATTCCCATTTTAAATGTGCTCCCTTAACCTCAGGCTCATCTCTTTTTACCATTAGGATTCTGTTTTTATGTATAACAAGACCAACGATTACGGTAATTTGCTTGTGTATTTTTCGAGGCATTTTTGCTTGGAAAAATTGTGCTATTTCTTTTTTCGTTTAAGAAGTTTTGAAAGAGTTATCCCTCTCTTATTAAGTGAGTACCATTCAACAAGAACCGCCGATGCGATGAAAATCGAGGAATATGTACCGGTAATTATACCTACTAAAAATGCGACGATAAACCATCGGACACTTGCCCCTCCAAAAAGGAGTAGTGCAAATAGAACCAAAACAACTGTAAGAGAAGTATTGAGACTTCTCGCGAGTGTTTCATTAAAACTTTGATTCACAACTTGTTCAAATGTAAGGTTACGGACGTTTTTAAGTAAGTTCTCACGTATCCGGTCAAAAACGACAATTGTGTCGTGAACCGAAAATCCCATTATTGTTAATACAGCAGTAATAAATAATGTATCAACTTCAACACCGAATAAGACCCCTAGCATTGAAAATGTACCAACGACTATTAAGACATCGTGAACCAAAGCAACTATTGCGGAAATCCCGAATTTCCATGAAGAAACCGGTTTTGAGACATGCCGGAATGCAAAAGCTATATATAAAGTAATAGCAATAATTGCAAGACCAATTGCTTTTAGTGCGTTATTTCTTGTTTCTCCACCGATAATCGGGCCTAAAGTATTAAAGCTTTTCTCTTTTATATTCAAACCCGCATCTGTGAGTTTTGCTAAGAATTCATTCTTCTTTGCATCACTTATAGTGTCTGTTCTTATCAGCAAATCCTTGTCATTGTTCTTTGTGACGGTTACCACCTTAATTTTCTCTTTTGAAGCAATCGTTTTTACTTTGTTTGCATCAATCGCTTTATTATCTGAGGAGGCAATTTCAAGTTTCGAACCCCCGGTAAATTCGATAGATAATTTGAATCCAAAAATAAAAATTGACAGAACACAAATTCCGGTGCCAATAGCCGAAATCAGCAAAAATATTCTTCTTTTCCCAACAATATCCATTTATTTTTTTTCCTTCCTGTCAAAAACATACAGAAGATTTCTTGTAATTGTAATTGCCGAAAACATTGAGACTATAATTCCTAAAAAAAGCGTCAGCGCAAATCCTCTCACGATTCCGCTTCCAAAGTAGAATAATATTATTGTCGTAATTATACTTGTTATATTTGAATCCCGAATAGAAGTCCATGCTCGTGAAAATCCATTTTTCATGGCAATATCTCTTGGTTTTCCGCGGCGAAGCTCTTCTTTCATGCGCTCAAATATCAAAATATTTGCGTCAACGGCCATACCAATTGACAAGATAAAACCAGCAATTCCTGCCAAAGTAAGAGTAACAGGAATTAGCTTGTATATAAAAAGCGTTATCACCGTATACATAAATAATGCTACACAAGCAATTACCCCTTCTTTTCTATATATATAAGTCATGAAGAATATAATCGACAAAAATCCGATAATCGCCGCAAACATACTTTTGTGCAGGGAGTCAATTCCAAGTGAAGGACCAACGGAATTTTGCGCTATAACTTCAAGGGGTACAGGAAGCGCTCCGGCGTTAAGAGCAATACTTAAATTTTTCGCAACATCAGGAGTGAAAGAACCGGAAATAACAGCTGTGCCATTTGCGATTTCGGCTTGAACAACCGGAGCACTTACTATTTGATTATCGAGTGCTATAGCAACCACTTTGCCTATATTTCTTTTGGTAATTTCGTCAAAATACTTTGCTCCTTGACTTGTAAATTGTATTTGTACTTGTGGTTTGCCGGTTGTTTTATCAAAAACAACTGTTGCTTTCTGCAAATCTCTTCCTGTTAGATTTGTGGGTATCGGATAAGCCCCTATGAGCTGCCCCAGTGTTGTTAAAAATAAGTCTCCTTGAGGAATTTTTGTTAATTTATCTTTTCCACCCTCCCAAAATGTAAGTTGAGCGGTCTGTCCAATGAGATTAATTGCCTGAGAGACGTTCGACATTCCCGGCAAATCAACAACAATCCTGTAATCATTTCCCAGTTTTATCGTTTGAATGGTAGGCTCGGATACACCAAGGTAATTTATCCTTCTCTCAATTACGTCCCTTGCGCTTTCAAAAGCATCTTGCTGAGCATCTTTTTTAATTCCCTTCATGTCCACCTTATACGTTAGTTGTGTCCCACCCTGAAGATCTAATCCTAATTTGTACGATAAATCCTTGTGGAAAGTAATTCCTCCAATATTGAAATTAATATTGGCCGGGTCAAAAACAAAATTCGCTACATTTTTACTTTTTTCAATAAAAGGGAATTTAATCGCTCGGAAGTCCAATTTTCCGGGAATATTCAAAAGCAGCAGGATTACAGAGACAATAGAGATAATAAGAATGAATAATTTTGAATTCCTCATGATTAATTCTTAGAGAAAATTTACTCCTTAACAAGTGACTCCTCGTCACCGATAAGCATGACCCTTGAACCGTAAATGATTGAGGCGATGAAGGGGTCCCGTCTTCCCTTTCGGAAAATAAATTCGTCCTCATTCATTATTGTATAATTTATTTCTCTTTTTTTCATTTCCTCTTCCTTCTTTATAAGAAGAGAGAGTTCGGGCAACACAACAATTCCAACAACTAAAAGGTCTACGCTTTCACCATTATTGGGGAGGTTTCTTGCAAAATCACCTGAAATCATGGCATATTTAATCTTTCCCAACTTTATTCTGTTTTTAATGATGTCGCGGCCAAGACCCGATTCTTTTGCGTATATTTTTATTAGGTCGTGATAGAAAGGATAAGTAGTATCAAGTGAAAAATACACCCTATTTGCTCGTGCTTCACGGTTAAGAATTCCCTTTTTCTCAAGAAGCATGAGCTCACGCCTTACGGCATTTATTTCCTCATCAACGCGTCTGACAATTTCTCTGACATGGAACATTTCACCAAGATTTCCCAAAAAGAGGTGGAGAATTTTAATTCGTGTTTTGGAGGTTATCAAATCATCAAACATATCTTTGAGTACATATATTATACTACCCTTGCGAATTTCGCAAGGGCAAGCTCTGCTTAACGTTCTCAAACATTCAAGAGCAAAAAAGAAAAACTGGGGTTGTCAGCTAGTGGATAAAACTGAGTGCGTAGGCTTAGAGATGAAAGCGTTTAAAAAATCTACGGCTCTAGTTGTGGTACTGAGAAGACCCATGAGTCTTCATTTAACGGTAATGTCGGTGGATGGTGAGACTACTTCAAACCAAATTCTTCCTCTGTTGAATTCTATGTCTTTTCCGCGTTTATCTTTAATGAATAAGTGAGCTGTCCTATTTTTCTTTGACCACGTCCCATCAATCTCTGTCCCATCCATAAATATTTTTGCATTGCCGGTACCTTTTGTGCCGTACAACATATGTAAATTCCCTTCGTATCCGTCATTGGCACGACTCTCTTTCATGAAGAGAATAACAACATTCTTGGATTGCAATTGCTGCTTGGTAACCAAATCGGTATGAGGCTTACCCCCATTCGAACGAAGATATGTGTTGTTAGCCTTATTGTACGCCCAAGTTACTCCATATGCTCCATATCCGTCCCAAAAGTCAAAACTGATAGTCTGCGCTGCTGGCCTAGCCGACAAAGCTGCATCATCTTTAAAAGTATAAGGCGTGAAATCCTTGGTCCAGCTTTCACCCTCTGAGTTCACGTTAGTTATTTTTCTGTTTTTAGCAGCATAATCCCACAGCTTAGTAGTTGATGAATACATGGTGTGTTCTGTTGCAACTGTTCTCCCTAACCTGTCGTAATCTCTCAGAAATACAGGAAATCCAATTGAAAATTGATTAAGGTCGTTAGCACCTGCCCAGCCGTATGCTTCAATTTGACCCAATGCATCTGCCGGTCCATCTGAATTCGCTCCTCCTACGTGAGCATAAAGCGGAAATGAACCATATTCAGAAATGAAATCAACAAAATACGTTCTGGCAGAGCGCACGGGGCCAACAACTTCAGCGTCTTGGCAGTAAAAAATGTTTAAAAAGCGGGTTATGCCGCCTTCCGCAATCGCCTCGTATGTAATGTCTGCAAAAGTCATCCCGCTTTGTGGTCTCGCCTCTTCATGATTCTCAATCATTACCCCTAGAGGTTCGTGTTTCTCCCACCACTCGCGTTGTTGTCTTGAATACAGAACCCCGTTTATAGGACAGGCTTCGGTCTTAGGCAACGTCTGATCAAAAACTAATTTTCCCGAATTCGTTTTTACCGGCTGGGGCACCGGAGAAGACACTGAAGAAAGATTTGCACCAAAGCGGCTAAATACAATAAAAGAAACCAAGGCGCTTGCCAAATAAACTATAACCCCTACCGCAATTATCTTTGTATTTGCGTTATTTTTTTTTCTCACTACCTCTTCTTCTCTCATATTATTAGCGACTACTCACTCTTCTGGTTGCAGACTTAATTGCTTTCAATTCATCCGACGAGAGTTCATGCTCCACTCCGTGACCGTTTTCAACTTTTTTTGCATACCATCGGGTCCCGTTTCGAGTGTGAAGCCCCGATATCACAACCCCTGAATTCTCCGCGTCTATTAGGGCCAATATAAAACTCTGGTCACCACCCGTATCATTAAAGGGATTAAACCTAACAAGCCCTATCTTTTGTATATATAATTGTGAATCAAATATCAAGCCCTCAACTTTTTTGTTCACTTCGTGTAAATTTCTTGACAGATTTTTCTCTGTCTCCAATACTTCACTCAAAAGCTCGACGATGCTCTCTTTCTTTCCTCCTCTTGTTACCTTTTGCAGGTTTTGTTGTTGTCTAAAGAAAAGATAAGTAAGTACACCGCACCAAACAATAAGTACGAGACCAACCAACAGGGGGAGAAAACTCATAAGGTCTTCCCATTTTAGTATCTTGAAAATATCGTGTCAATATGATAACTTTTGAGGTCATGTCGAAGAAGCGAAAAACACGCAAACAAAAAGAAACCGCTCATATACGTCACTCTGAAGAGATACAAAAACTTCACGTCCACCAAGAGGCTCCTATATATTCTGTTACTGCCTTAAAAACAATGGATGAGAAGCTGGAGACGAAAAGAACTGTGTCCATAAATGAATCTTATGAGCAAAAAGATATCGCATATCTCAAACACGACATTACTGCAATAACTGCTGCCTCGGGCATTGTTGCTGCGTTTGATATATTGTTATTTGTTCTTCTCTCAACCGGATTTTTACGGCTTCACTTTCTTGGATATTAGTTATCAAATCCGATTATTTGATACCCATATTTTTCAATTTCTTTAGTCTCCCAGAATGAAAGATCTTCGGTTTTGACAACGTATGTTACTTGTTTTTCTGTTTGACGTCCGGTAAATTCACCTTTTATTTCATCCCATTCTTTAAGAATAAGAATATCTCCTTCCCGGCATGAAAAATCCGCAAGCCGAACTTCGAATGACTTTTTTCCGTCGATTATATCTTGAAAATACTTTCTCCAAACCTTTTTTTCTATTATCATTATTTTCCTTTGTAATGAACCAGTCTTAATATTTTAACGGGAGGCACGTCCCATTTCCCCGCTATTTCCGCTCTACCAAAACCGGCAATCTCCCATAAGGAATCGCCGAGAGGTTCACAAACTTTTTTTTCGCAAACAATCAATAGTTGAGAAGTCACACTTTTTCTTTCCGGATCGATACCAATATTCTCAATTGTTACAGGTGCCCTATTTTCTACTTCGAAGAAATATCGGTACAAATGATCGGAGTTACCATCCGTCATGAGGGCAAAATTGAAAGGCTGGCCATTTGATTTTGAGAGAACAAATTCGGCAATACGTTTTGCTTGGTCTTTCTGCCTGTTCCCGGGAAATTGAAATGGAAAACCTAAAAGATTTACAAACATAAGAATTGCAAAAACACAGAATCCTAATACCAAGCCAACCTTTTTGGGACGGATTTTTTCCGAAAGTGACGATGTTAAATTTCCAATAAGAAGGAACGGTAAGGGAAACAAAAAACCCAAATAATAATCATATATATCCTTCTTGTATATACCAAAAAGAAAAACTCCAAAAAATAACCATAAAGAAAGAAGCAATATCTTTAATTTTCCTTTTGCAAAAAAAAGAAATGTGATAGAGCAAACAGCTAAGGCAATTGTTAATGCTTGCCACAGGAATAACTCGTTTTGCGGATATGTTTTTAATTGGCCGGCAGAGGGAAAATTTGTTGTAAGCCTCCCAAAAATCCTGAAGAAAACGTCAAATAAATTTCCGGCAAAGGAATGGTGAGGAATATATGCTTTCGTCGTGTTGTCAGCAAAAACGAATTTTAGGATTGTGAGAGTATTAACGAATCCATGCCGTGCTTCAAATGCCAGAAAAGGTGAGAACGCAATGATAAAACCTCCAAAAATTCCCAAGTAATGCCAGACATATTTTGCAATCATTTTTTTCCTCCCGACAATAAAATCGCCAATCAGGACAAAAAAGAAAACAACAACTGCCAAAAATGTTGTCAGATAATGAAGCTGCATGGTTATTCCAAGAATTAGCCCTACAACAGCAAACATCTTCTTCGATTGATTTTTTACTGCTACATAAAGCAGGTAGAGCATCAAGAGAGAAAAGAATGGCATCGCATTTGGGTTCCATGAAGAACGCGAATAAGCAATAACAAGTGGAGACAAAGCATAAAGCGCGGCGGCCATAAGCCCTGCTTTTGCATTAAAAAACTTAAGCCCTACATAATAGACAAGGAAAACCGTTGCTACTCCAAAAAGCGCAATCATAATAGCTGGCCCTACGGGGTCAAAGTTAGAAAGGAGTAAAAAGGGCGCCATCATGTAGTAATAAATTGGTCCAAGAAAAAAATCTCCCGCCGAAGCCCTTGGTCCAAGCAGCGTAAAATGTCCATGAAGGATGTCTTTCACGACAATCGCGTCTCTTCCTTCATCTCCAAGAAATGTCATGTAATCGGAGATTTTATAAATTCTTAAGAACGCCGCTGCGAGAAGAATGACAAGAAGAATTATGATTTCAAATTTGTGACGGGCAATATATGTTTTGACTTGCTTAAACATGGACAGGAGGCTTTTTCTTCCAGATAACCTTCGAATATATAAAAAAGTTCCATACTAAAAGAAATGAGGTGCCGAGAAGAAAGTAAAGAAAATAATCTTTTTGACCTGTCAAAAAATGAACGCCGATAAATATGGTTCCGGTCTGTATGAAAATAACTCCAAATGCCGAAGTTGCGTAGAATTGGAGAAGTTTTAGAAAGTACTCACTAATGCCTTCAGCTTTATGGTGTTTGAAAGTCCAGAGATTATTAAAGTTATAGTTTGAAAAAATAGCAAGGGCCGCTCCGACTAAATTTGCCAAATACGCTACCCACCCGAATCCCTCAACCAACACTTTTAATGCAATTGCATTAATAACGAATCCTACCCCTCCAACTACAATAAATTTCCCAAAAGGTCCAAATGCCAATTCTTTTATTCTTGCTAAAATTACAAAACTTAAAACATTGAAGATGTATTGAAGGGGTGCAATTTTTGAATTCCCCAATTTCCTATCGGAAAAATGCAGCGGAACTTCTCCCACACGATATCCCTTCTGAACTACTTTGTGAAGGAATGCTATTTGAAAAATATATCCGTTGTATCCCTTCATGTCATGTCTGACCTTTTCAAATACCTCTTTTCTAATTGCCCGAAATCCCCCGGTCCAATCATGGACGCCAAATCTCATAAATACTGTTCTTACGAATAGATTTGCAACAACTGAAAAAACTTTTCGTTGAAATGGCCAATTTTTGGGGATAGAACCCCCACCACTATATCTGCTTTGAACTACCACATCACATCCATCGTCAATCTTTTCAACGAATTTTGGCAGATCGTGTGGGTCGAATTGAAAATCTGCATCTATACTAACAACTACATCTGCACCCAAATGTTCAATAGCATACCCCATTGTTCTCAAGTATGCAGCACCCAAACCTTTTTTTTCTCCCTGATTGATACCTAAGTTTTCATATTTTTTCATAAGCTTTTTTACGATTTCCCCAGTCCCGTCCGGAGAAAAGTCGTCGGCAACAAGAATGTGCATATCGTGCCCTTTTATTTTTGGGAATACTTCTTCTTCTAAGACCGTTATGAATTGCTCAATATTGTCGGCCTCATTAAATGTTGGAGGTATCACAAAAATTTTCATATTATTTCTTTAAAAATTCCAATTCATATCCTTAACGTATTGAATCATCTTCAAAAGACCATCTTCAAGACCAACTTTGGGCTCCCACGATAGGATATTCTTTGCCTTTGTAATGTCCGGGCACCTTCTGGTTGGATCATCTTTTGGCAATTCTTCCGACTGGACAATATCACTATGTGAATCTGTCAGACGTTTTACCATCTGTGCGTATTCCATAACCGTATGTTCTTCCGGATTTCCTAAGTTGATTATCTCACCCCGTGTATTTTCGTAGAACATGAGACGTGTTAATCCTTCAGCCAAATCATCGATATAGCAAAGAGAGCGAGTCTGACTACCATCACCAAAAAGGGTAATCGGTTCATTTTTTAGCGCCTGTATAATGAATCTTACAATCATCCGCAAATCATCTTTATGCATATTCGGACCATAGGTATTAAATATGCGGGCTATGCGTGCATCAACTCCTTTTTCTCTCCAAAAAAATGATGTGAGTGTTTCACCAAATCGTTTTGCCTCATCATATACGGCACGTGGTCCTGTTGTGGAGACATTCCCTCTATATTCTTCTTTTTGGGGATGTTCCAAAGGATCTCCATAAATTTCGGATGTTGACGCAAAGAGAAATTTGGCATTATTCTTTTGACAAAATTTTAAAAGCTCGAGAGTGCCTGTGGTGTTAACCATCATCGTTTCCATGGGAAGCGCGTGATAAGAAATTTTACTATGATGATTTGGTGAGGCAGGTGAGGCAAGGTGAAACACAAGCTCTGCAGAAATATCCTCGGGTATAGGATTAATAACATTATGATGTACGAAACGAAATGATGGGTTTTCTTCTAATTTCCTAAGATTTGCTTCACTGCTTGAAAGCAAATTGTCAATTGCAACAACCTCATGTCCTTCATCAAGTAGCTTTTTTGTAAGATTAGAACCGATAAAACCCGCTCCTCCGGCTATTAGAATTTTTGACATAAATTAGGAAAGTTCATTTCTATTGTATCAAAAAAGGGATTTATAGAGGCAAGTAATATCCTTAGTAGTCGTTTTTCTTCTCTGCTTCAAGGTCTGCTTTCACCATCATTTCAACAAGTTGCTTGAAACTTGTTTTTGGCTCCCATCCGAGAACTTTTTTTGCCTTTGAGTAGTCACCGATGAGAAAATCCACCTCTGCCGGCCTCAAAAATTTAGGGTTATTGGCACTTACATAATCCCCCCAATTCTCAATCCCTATCACTTTGAAAGCCTCCGTAACAAAATCTTCGATACTGTGGGACTCGCCGGTTGCAACCACATAGTCGTCCGGGGCATCCTGTTGCAGCATCTTCCACATAGCCTCTACATAATCACCGGCAAACCCCCAGTCTCGTTTGCTATCCAAATTCCCCAATTCTAATTTTTGCTGTTTTCCAAGTGAGATTCTGGCTACAGCATGTGAAATTTTCCGAGTTACGAACTCTATGCCGCGTCTAGGAGATTCGTGGTTGAAAAGAATACCCGAACAGGCAAATAAGTCATAGCTCTCACGATAATTAACGGTAATGTAGTGTCCATAGACTTTCGCAACTCCATAAGGACTGCGTGGATAAAATCTGGTTGTCTCCTTTTGAGGCGTCTCTGTGACCTTCCCGAACATCTCCGATGAGGATGCCTGATAAAATTTCGCCTTTTTATTGACAGTTTTGACTGCCTCAAGCATTCGTGTTACTCCAAGTGCCGTGTATTCTCCGGTCAAAACCGCTTGGTTCCATGAAGTTTTGACAAATGATTGCGCAGCCAAGTTATATACCTCGTCAGGTTGGGCTTCATACATTGCATCGTCCAAAGATTTCTGATCCAGAAGATCTCCTGATACAAGCTCCACCTTATCAAGAAGATGGCGAATGTTCTCGGTATTTGGGGTACTGAGTCTTCTTACGAGTCCATATACTTTGTATCCCTTCTCAAGAAGAAGCTCTGCAAGATAACTTCCGTCTTGACCGGTTATGCCCGTAATTAATGCTGTTTTAGCCATACTATCCGTTTAATTTAACCATTCTAAACAATATTCCTCCAATAGTCCAGTGTGTCTTTGAGGGTCGTTTCCAAAGAAATTTCAGGTTTCCAGCCGGTTGTATCATACAGCTTTTTATAGTCACATCGAAGCTCAGGAATATCCCCGGGTCTCATAAGTGCAGGATCTTTTTCGATAATGATTTTCGCCTCCGAAAAGGAAAGAAATATATCTAGAATTTCCTGTATTCGATACGATTTTCCAGAACCAATGTTATATACCTCTCCCGATTCTCCCTTTTGCATTAACAACTCATATGCACGGACGACGTCTCTTACATCGGTAAAGTCTCTCTTTGCTTCTAAGTTTCCGACTTTCATCACGGGCTCTTTTTTCCCTTTTTCAATTTCGGCGATTTGTCGGGCAAAAGACGGCACGACAAATATCGGACCCTGATTTGGACCGATGTTGTTAAATGGTCTCACGATTATTGACTTCACATTTTGAGAATGTGAATATTGATATCCCAAAAAATCTTGTGCAATTTTACTAACGGCATACGGAGAAAGCGGCCGAAGAGGAGTATGTTCGTTCATTGGAAGATCGTGTTCTTCGGTTTTTCCATATACTTCGGCCGATGAAACGACAAGGACTTTAGTCTCCAAAAGCTGCAACTGCTTTACTGCTTCTAAAATGTTTAGTTGTCCGCTAATATTGGTTGTTATCGTATCGGATGGGTTCTTAAAGCTTTCAGCCGGACTTGTTAATGCTGCCAAGTGATAGATGTGGTCTGGAGCAACCTCTTCAATAACACGTTTTACACCTTCAAAATCTTGAATATCCACTGAAAAAAGATGAGAGTCGGCGGGAGTATCACCTGACGGTTTTACCGTACCAAAAACTTCATAATCCTTCTGCTGAAGGAGATTGTTTAAGTGTGTCCCTGCAAATCCGTTTATTCCGGTAACAAGTGCTTTTGCCATCATCTTCCGACTCCAAGATACGTAAACCCGTAAGCAGCAATCTTTTCTTTATCATAGATATTTCTTGCATCAATAAGATTGGGGGCCTTCATCATCGACCGGATGCGTTCCATATCCATCTCTTTAAATTCATTCCAATCGGTTATAACTATCAATAAATCGGCATCCTTTGCGACTTCATACATCTCTTCGGCATACGTTATACCCTCTATTACCTTTTTTGCTTTTTCCATTGACTGCGGATCGTATGCATGAACCGAAGCGCCTTTTTCAACCAACCACTTCGTAATTTCTATTGATGGAGCAAATCTCATGTCATCGGTATTCGGCTTAAATGCAAGCCCCAAAACTCCTATCCTTTTACCGTTAAGGTCTCCCAATAATTTCTCGGCCTTCTGGACAATCGATTTTTTCGCGGAATGATTAACATTTTCTACCTCTTTAAGAAGTTTGAAATCATAATCAAATCCCTGCGCGATTGAGATAAGAGCCTTCACATCCTTCGGGAAACAGCTTCCTCCATATCCAGCTCCCGGTTGTAAGAAATATGTTCCGATTCTTTTATCAAATCCAATCCCCTCCAAAACACGGATAGCATCTGCTCCCGTCACTTCCGAGAGCTGAGCTATAGAGTTGGCAAAGGATATCTTCATTGCCAAAAAAGAATTTGCAGCGTACTTTATCATCTCCGCTGTCTCCAAATTACAAAGAACGAAAGGACAATTTGTGTTTTCCTGTAATGGCTTATGAAGCGTAATAAGTAAATCCTGCGCCTTTTGTGTTTCGGTTCCTATAACAATCCTATCCGGGTATAGAGTGTCTGAGATAGCAGAACCTTGGCGCAAAAATTCAGGACACGAAGCCACATCAAATTCTACCTTCGGATCTTTTATCTCGTTAACAAGAGCCTTTATCTTTTTATTGGTACCGATGGGAACAGTGCTTTTTGTCACCAAAACCGTGTATCCGGACATGTTCTTTGCAATGTTTTCCGCCACCTCAAGAACCGTCGAAAGATCGGCCTCACCACTCTCTTTTGGAGGAGTTCCAACACCAATAAAGACAAGTTCCGCTTCTTTTACACTCTCGTAATCAAGAGTAAATCTCAATCTTTTTGCATCTAGATTTTTCTGAACAAGCTCGGTAAGTCCGGGTTCATAGATATGGACCTTTCCTTTATTAAGATTCTCAACCGTTTCGGGGGTATGCCCAATAACAGTTACGTCATTCCCCAGGTCTGCAAAAATTGTGGCGCTGACAAGTCCAACGTATCCGTGCCCGATGAATGTTATTTTCATAATGTGAGCTTCATTCTTATCATTAAGTCCTTAAGCGAACATTAATGCAGTGCATCAAGCTTCGCTTATACCGAGAGTCTCTTTTCAAATGGCCAGTTGGACATTTGAATTAGAGTTATCGGTATTTATATTTTTGTAATTAAATCCAAACCTTCTTCGAAGGTTTTTGGAGTAAATCCAAGATTTTTAATTTTATCATTTCTCATAATTGATTGGAAGGGACGCTCAGCTTTGCCTTTATAAATTTGCTCTCTCGTCGTTGCGTTTATTTTCGTATTGAAACCAAATCGCGATTTTATCATATGTCCGATGTGGTATGGGTCTTCATAGCTTGAGCCTGTTAAATTGTAAATTCCGGTTGCATCATTCTTGAGAAGAAAATCCAACCCGAACACAATATCATCGATAAAAGTCGGAGTTATCGTCTGATCTTCAATCAGTGAAACTTCATCCCTATCTCGCAAGAACCCGATGAGCTTTTGTATAAAATCCGGCTTGACCGGACTTGGATAACCGTACGGAAAAGATAACCTAACGATTAAATCCTTTTTTGTATCAATTAGTTTTTCTCCATACCATTTCGTCATTCCATACCAATTGATGGGATTGGGCACTGACTCTTCATCATATTTATCATTCCCTTTAAAAACAAAGTCTGTTGAAATATAGACGAATTTCATGCCTCGTTCTTGAGCTTCTCTATAGAGATTCCTTGTACCAAGAAAGTTGGTTGCAAAAGCAGAATTGGCAGCATCAGGCTCGCTTGAAGCATACCAAACAGTGTCATCCCAATCCATATCCCATATACGCGACTGTGAACCAACGGCATGCTGTATACGGCTTTCATCGCTTAACTTATCCGTTTCGCATCCGTCAACATCTGTTTTTGCGGCAAGGTGAACAACTACGTCAGCATTTTTATCCTCAAAAAAACTCCAGACCGAGTCGGCATTTTGAATCATAACTTCTTTTGATGAAAGGGGTATTATCTCGTGATTCTCAAACATCAACTCCTCAAACCTTGAACCAATTAAACCCGTTGCACCAGTAAGTATTATCCGCATAACTATTTTCCGTAAGCAAAGCTTGCAGAAAATAGGCTTGACAGCCTATTTTCCGTAATGTGACTCGTAGTAATCTTTGTATTCTCCGCTCTTTATATCTTTCCACCATTTCTCGTTTTCTTTGTACCAGTCGACAGTTTTTGCAAGCCATGTGTCAAAATCATTCTCCGGCTGCCATCCAAGCTCACTGTGAATTTTTGACCAGTCTATAGCATACCGCCTATCATGCCCCGGCCTATCTTTCACAAATTCGATTTCCTCCTCACCTTTCCCCATAATGTGAAGTATTTTTTTAACGACTTCCAAATTATTTACGTCTTGCGTCATGCTTCCCACACAATATGTCTCCCCTACTTTGCCGTTTTTAAGCACCATATCAATCGCTCTCACATGATCTTCAACATATAACCAGTCCCGGACATATAGTCCATCTCCATAAACAGGAACCTTTTTCCCTTCTAA
>CAZMSF010000018.1:0-22370 GCA_964568885.1 uncultured Gammaproteobacteria bacterium | reverse complement strand
CAGGGTGAGGTTCTGGAGTTGGACCTTGAAGAACAGCTCAAGGGAGCATTCCCGACCGACTCAATAGAGCCGGTTGCAAAAGGCGTAAGGGGAGGAGATATAGTGCAAATTGTCAAGAATTCGATGGGTAAAGTTGCCGGAACCATTCTCTGGGAGACAAAAAGAGCAAAATGGACCCCCTCATGGCTTCCAAAGTTGCGGGAGGATGCGCGAAAAGTAAGTGCTTCTTCCTCAATTCTTGTTTCGGAAGATTTGCCAAAAGAAATTGCAAGTTTTGGATTTGTGGACCAAGTTTTAGTTGCATCTTATCAATATGCAGTTTCATTGGCGGTTATTGTAAGGCGGGGCATCATGCAAACCGCGGCTGCAAAATCGGCTGCTGAGAGTAAAGACGAAACTCTTGAGATGGTATACCAATATCTTCAAAGCGATGCGTTCCGCCATCGTATTGAAGGATATGTTGAAAGTATTTCTTTGATGAGGACTGACCTTGATTCCGAAAGGCGTTCGATGGAGCGTATATGGAAGCGGCGCGAAATGCAAATCATGAAAGCCGAGCTTAGTATCTCCAAGCTTTCCGGTGAGATTGAAGGAATAATGGGTTCTTCATTTCCGACGGTAAAACCCCTCACTCTTGGCGCAACTATTGAGGACGAAGATGAAAAACCATTCTAAAAACCCCGACTATTGCAACTATTCTTTTGATGACCTTTATTTTGCCGCCTACAAAAAGAGTTTATCTGTCTACGAAAAAGAAAAACTGCAAAAATTGCCACAAGAAAAAATCAACTCTTTGGTAAAAGAGTGGGCTCAAAAAGCCGGATGGAATACAAAAGAAAGAAGAGGAGCAGATAACAAAACCTACACCTCTTTCTATCCGACGTACACTTCTTGATTTGGCATCATGCCGGCACTTTCTACCGGTGTTGCTAATGGATTCGGACCAACGACTTCGAATGTTCGAGAAGCCATCAAAACCTTTGATTGAACCCTTGTTTCGGGGCCCGTAAAACCTTCAACATGCTGTCCGGTCAAAAATTTCAAACTTTCAAGCGGCATGTGTCCGTGGTAGTATGTTGCAATCGTCTTTAATGGACCATTTTCAGCAATAATAGCTTGTCCGACAATTTCTCCTCTTTCAGCCATAAAATGAATTCACCTTCTTTCAATAATTTATCTCTATTTTTGTTGTAAACCTAAGTCGTGAAAAATGCAATGACTTTTCACAGATTCATACAATACGACTCATGAAAACAATTGACGATGATTTAGGTCACACTGATGGGTGTCCCCTCCGTAAGGGGGTATAGCATAAATGTTCCATGAACTTCTTGGTGATAGCTTGCTATCTCGCCTGTCAAAGGGTCTCTGGAGCCAACAATTCTTACCCTAAGGTGTTGTGGTTCGGCTGATTGTGACAGGTCACTCCCGCCTGTCTGGTCATCTCCCTCAGAAACCGGACAGACGGGAAGCTCTGCACCTGCCACAAAAGTAGGTGCTTCAATTTGTGAAGCTCGTCCAAAAAATCGTCCGAGCCCTCTTGGTGTTAGTTCTGCGATTGCCATGGAGTTAGTGTACATGTGACTTTGTTGTTCCGCTTGACGCCATTCTGACAGTTATAGCAGTCATAATCCTGACGCCTGACGCGCTTGCCAAATGCAAGTTTTAGGGCTAGAATTGGCCTTATGGATACAAAAATCGAGGAAGCTTCATATCCTTTGTCGTTTCGCAAGAAGGATTCGGAGACGCTTGGAAACCATATAAAAAACCGGCACAGCGTTGTTCTGGTAGGAATGAAGCGCGTCGGTATCAGTAATTTCTTGCGCTTTTTTCTTCACAGAGAGGGGATTAAAGAAGAGTACATTCAGGACAGCAAAAATCACCTTTTTATACCAATAGATCTCAACGACCTAGTGGAGCGTGAATTGTATCCCTTTTGGGTTCTGACGCTTAAAAGAATCGAGGATGCGGTTGAAAAATCGGAGCTATCACAAAAGACAAAAAAGTACATCGAAACACTTTTTTTGGATAGTATTCAGTCTCAGGATTTATTTCTCACAATTGACAGCATCCGAAAATCACTCGAACACTTGGTTGGAGAGGGATTTACTCCGACCATATTTTTCCTCCGGTTTGACCGTATGCAGGAGGTTGTTACACCGGAATTCTTCGCGAACCTTCAGGGGCTTATTGATGCATGCCACAAGAATTTAAGCTATGTCATAACAAGCGTCCGGAGTCTCGAGTTCTTATCGCCAACCGTATTTACAAAAGCGTCAGTGTCGGTTTTTGCCCGCACGATGCACATAGAGCCCGCAACTTCTGAGGATGCCGCTATTATATTTGATGAATTATCGCGTAAATACCAACTGAAATTTTCAGACAATGTGAAGGAACAGATTTTATCAATTGTGGATGGATATGCGCAGTATTTGCAATTTGCACTTTCCTATTTGCATGAAAAAAGGAGTGATGTGGTAAGCTCAAAGTTGGTAGATGAATTATTTTCGGATGAAAGAATTGCACTTCAGTCGGAGGAATTGTGGGAATCATTAACTGATGAGGAAAAAGACGCTTTGGTACGGTTTATGAGTGTAAAGAATGTTTCATCGGAGGACAAAGAGCGTGCAGCTTACCTCTGGAATACCGGTATCATCGGAGAGAAGGGAATTTTTAGCCCTCTATTTCAAAAATATCTTGAGCAAAAAGAGAATGTGAAGGAGGGAAATAAAAAAGAATTGTCAAAAAAGGAAAATCTTTTGCTGAAGATTTTGGAGGAAAACAGAGGAGCGCTTTGCGAACGTGAAGAAATCATTGAATATGTCTGGCCCGAAGCTGAGAGCTATGGCGTATCCGATTGGGCGGTTGATAGGCTTGTTGCAAGACTTCGAAATAAATTAAAAGCACTCAAGGCGGAATATGAAATTGTAACCGTTAAGACCCGCGGATATAAACTTATCTAGATATAAGTTTGGCTTCGCTAAGCTCATCTAGCTATGAGTTTGACCTACATTCCATTAACTAATGAAGTCCAAAGCTCTCGAGGAGTTTTTGATTTCCCTCTATTTGATAACTCAGAAGCTCCGAATACAACCCTTTTTGCTGGGAAAGTTCCTTCGGGGTGCCGTAGTTAGTTATTCTTCCTTCCTCTACCACTATTACCTTGTCGACATTTTGAATTGTTGAGAACCTGTGAGCAATTATAATAGTAAGCTTATCTTTCATAAGTACTCCAAGTGCTTCTTGCACTTCTTTTTCACTTTTTGCGTCCAGGGATGAGGTAGCTTCATCAAGAATAAGTATGGGTGCGGCTTTAAGAATTGCCCGCGCAATTTGAATCCTTTGTTTTTGTCCTCCTGAGAGCTTGACACCGCGTTCCCCTATTTCACTATCAAGACCTTTCGGTAGTTTTGAGACAAATTCGTATGCATTTGCTTGCCTGAGTGCCGTTACTATTTCTTTTTCCGTCGCTTTTTCTTTTCCATAAGCAACATTTTCCCTTACTGTTGAGGAGAATAGTTCGTTTTCCTGAAATACCAGTGCGATATTGTTTCTGATAAATTGTGGTGATAATTCTTTGTATGGCATTCCTTTAAGATATATTTCTCCTTCCGTCGGCTGATAAAGTTTCATGATAAGGTTAACAATTGTAGATTTTCCTGCTCCACTATGTCCGACAAGCGCTATTTTTTCTTTGGACGAAATTTTAAATGAGACATTTTTCAAAACCTGTTCGGAACCTTCATATTGGAATTCTACCTTTTTGAATTCAACTTCCGGATTTTTAACCATCTCGGTTTTAACTTTCTCTTTATAGTCTTCTGCTGAAGGAAGATCGAGTATCTCAAAATACTCTTTGCTTCCCTGTTCTGCCTGCTGAACCTGGGTGAGTATAAAAGACATCGCAAAGAGAGGAATGCGTGCTTGATTGAACAATTGTAAGACCAGAACCATTTCTCCAAGCGTGAGTGTTCCCGTGAAAGTGTTGTAAAAGACGATGACATTGATAGCAAAAAGGATAAGGATGAGCGATAAATTGCGGGCAAAATCAAATTTATGGAAAGTTGAGCTCTGACCGGCATAAATTTTATTGATTTGTGTAAGACCTTCGGAAACCGAACCGAATTCGGCTTTTTCTCGTGTGAATCCTTTGACGAGACGGATATTCCCAATCACTTCATTAATTCGTCCCCTCGTTACATCTTCAATCTTGTTCTTTTTGACTTCTTCCTTGCCCCATTTTACGGTCGAATAGTACGAGAGCATGAGATAAATAGGGAAAAGGATAAAAGTGAAGAATGCGATGGGAAGATTGTAATAGGCAAGAATAACTATCGTAAAAAGACTTTGAAGAAGGGTGGGAAGAATAAAATTCGAAGCCCCATTCAAGAACTGATATATTGTAAAAATGCCCCTGTTGAGCTGGTTGACAATTTTTCCGGACACTTGGCCGTCGAAATAACTTTGAGGAAGCGTGAGGACTTTGTCATAGAATTTTTCGGTCAGATATTGCCTTAACTTTCCTGCAAAATGGTCGCCAAGCCTATCGGAGATAGTATTTACCAGAACCCCCAAAAAACTAGCCCCAAATGCGAAGAGAATTAATGTAATAAGATACTGAACATTTCCCCCGTGGCCGGACAGCTTTTTTGTAATCTCATCAACTATAAATTTTGATAAAAGTGGGGCTATGAGTTGAAGTGCTGACGAGAGCAAAATAAGAAAGCCGATGAGACCAACGAGTCCATGGAGAGGTTTTGACAGTTTTATTATTTTCCAAATGTTTCCCATTGCTTTGTTGTTTAGTTCTTACAGCTTTCTACTTCAAACTTAACTTTCCTATCATATCATAGGTTGAAGCTAACAGAAAGTTTGCCAGGTAGTCTTGAAGCTGGTATAATCGTTGACAATTAAAGTGATGCTAGGATGGTTCTTCTAAAAAGAGAACGAAGCGCGGTACTTCCACCGTTATCAACAAGCATCCACAACCCAGAAGGTTTTCGTTTTGCGAATTCCTCAGTAGAAACTAACGCCGGGTGTCGGGAAGGAAACTTTGAATCCTCAAACTCCTTGAGGTTTTTTTGTTCCCATTTTTAATAGACCCAGGCTCAAAAATTACAATGAGCACTGAGATTAGACATATTGTAGGAAGAAAATTAACCAAGAAGGATTATATTCTGCGTCCTGTCGCATCCGTTGTTCTTACAGGATTTGCACTTGTGGGCTCTGCCCCAAACCATGCAAATGCCATTGAAGTTCTCCATTCCGAGCGGAATACAATGCGAGTATTTGAGGAGGAAGAATTAGGCACTGCAAGTTCATATGGACCAAAAGAGCCTAGTGATATTGAAAACCTTCATGCAGTAGAGATGCAGGCGCAGAGGGAGATAGCTCTGGGTTTTGAAGAGTCTGAACGTCAGAAAGAAAAACCGGAGCTTGAGGTGACACCGCAACAGGCCTCGGTATCTGCCCAATCATTTTCGGAAGTGCATAGTCTTGGAAAGGTGAAGGTGGAGGATGGGAGCGATGTCTGGACAGTCTTGGCGGATTGCGAAACAGGGGACGGAGAGGTCGGAGCTCCATATTATGTAACCTGGGACTCGAATGGAGATTTCGAGGGTGGATTTCAGTTCCTGAATTCCACCTGGAGAAGTCTTAATGCTGCTACAGGCTACGCCCATGCTTACGAAGCGCCGCCCGAAATCCAGAAACAAGCTGCCCAGGAGCTTCAAGCAAGAGGAGGATGGGGGCAATGGCCGAGTTGTACGGAGAGTATGATAGGAGAAGGTTATATCAAATAATATTGATACAGTTTGTTATCTTTACAGAGGCCAATTTATAATGGTATAAAATGATAATTTGCGAATAGAGACTACCTCATCGGCATCGGAAACATTATTAACAACTGGCATTCCTTCCCCTTTTTCAATAAATGGACATGAAGTAAATATCCCAGTGAACGGATTCCACAAGCCCTCCCAAGACGTATCATCCGGCGTTGAATCAATAACGCCTTCGCAACCTTGTTTTCCTGATTGGAATATCACATATGTTCCTTTAAGTGAGCCCAATGAGGTTCGCCCGATGGCAACAAAATTAAGAACATACAAAGAAGAAAGCGAACAACCCTACTTATTAGCATCATCATTAGTCGAGAATTCCCAGTCAGTACTTTTGCAAATGGAACATACTCTGGCAGAGTGGAGTGGGAGAGAAAAGCCCTTTGGAATGTTTGAGAAACTGAGGCAGTTTTCTGATATGCGTGAGCTTTACCGGGATATCCCGGCATATGTTGTAGCCGGAGATGACCCAAAGCTTAAAATGCCAAATCCATTTATGGGTGAAATTATGAATGCTTATGGAAAATTGCATGAGAAAGGAAAGGAAGACCCTATGGTAAAAAGTCTAGTAGAAAAGGAGGTTCAGAAATACGAGCGTTATCACGCAACAAGCATGCAATCTCAAGTTGAAGGCAACACTGTAGGATTTAAACGCTTGAAAAGTAACTTAAAAAGGAGAATGAGTGGTATTATTTCTTCCCTACGATAACAACAGCATCGGAATCTCCGGTATAGTCGGCCGTTGCGGTACCTACGGTATAGGAATCGGACAGGTCTGTTTTTAACATATCCAGATACGATTTTTTCGTGCTTTTCACTTGAATCGTTGTCGTTTCGTAGTCAAAATTGTCGGCATTTCCGGATGAGACAACATCGTATCCTAACTTTTTAAGCGCATCTGAAGCTTTTGTTGCCGCTCCTGCTTCGCCGCTTCCATTCAGAACAGCTACCTTCAAGTTCGCCCTATCAAGTCCGGAAGTTCCTGTTGGGATTACTGAAATTTTAGGCGTAGGAGATCCTTTTGCCGGGGTGGGGGAGGCTTTTGGCGAAGGAGTAGGGGTAGTTTTTCCATCGGTCGGAGTAGGAGTTTCTGTAGGAGCGGGGGTAAATGTCGCGGCGGGTTGAGCAGGCGTAGGGGTAAGGTTTTTTTCATTTTCTCCTTTACCCCCGGTTGCGATAACGGCTATAGCAACCAATGCAATAAGAATTATTATGCCGATAACAATAAATATAACTCGCTTATTACCGCGGGAACCTTTCGAAGACTCATAGACATACGATCTTCTCGATGGGCTTAGGAATTGTTGTTCTTGGCTATTTTCGTCTGCCATGGCAATTATTTGGGGGACAGTCTCTTGGAATACCACTATAATACCATGATTCACGGTAAAAACAAGGTATAGGTAGCATCCTAAATATTACATCGTTTTCATCCGCCTTTAACAATTAACTCTGATAATTTGTACATGTTAGGAAGCAGTATTATTTTGCCCCGAAATAAGGAGGTCGAGCTCAATGAGCAGGGCACATTCCTTGACCTAAAAAAAGTTCATCAGAGTAAAAAAGAGCCGCAAATAACCAAGAAGGAAAAAAAAGAAGGAGAAGAGGAGGCAGGAAAAGAAGCGGTAAAAGAACATCAAAAACAGGAACAGATAATGCAGGATATGCTGAACCATTCGAGCAGAGTATTGTTCGGGGCAAGGGCAGTTTTTCCTTTCGATTTTTTCCCAAACGAATTAATTATTGATTTATCAAAAGTAACATTTGTAGAAAGGGCGTTTTTCGGTACCAGCACCACGAACTCCGTATATATTAAGGATATTGCAAATGTTGGAGTGGAAACCGGACCTTTTCTTGCTACTTTTCGGGTTGTTGATGTCAGCTATAACACCGAAAAGCACGTCATTCATTATCTGAAAAGAAAGGACGCAATCATTGCTCAAGAAATTGTCCAAGGACTCGTAACTGCGTCGAAAGAAGAATTGGATCTTACGAGAGTTTCTCCTGATGAAGTAATCCCTTTTGTCCGCCGGATTTCGGGAATGCAAAAAATTGCACTTTCCTGATTTGGTACAATTGCGGCATGAGAACTATCATTCTTGCGTCTCAAAGCGAGGCACGAAAAGAACTTTTTTCTTCATTGGGAATTCCCTTTAAAACAGTTCCCGCATACATCGATGAAAAATCAATAAGAGATAAAGATTTATTAAAAAGAGCTCAGAATATCGCAAACGCTAAGGCTGAAAAAATTTCGGATTTGTATCCTGAGGCTATTGTCATTGCCTGTGATACCTTTAGTGAGTGTGATGGCAGGGCTCTTGAGAAACCAAAAACCCCTACTGAGGCAAAAGAAATGCTGCATTTTATCTCAGGTAAAAAAGCAACCAACTATACGGCATTTCGATATATCGACAAGAAAAATAACATTAACTTTGCAAAGACAGTCAAGGTCGGTTATACGGTTCGCGAGCTTTATGATAATGAAGTTAATGAGTATGTTAAAAAATTCCCGGTCACGCAATGGGCAGCCGCTTTTGCCTTAGTTCTTCCTTATATTACGACATTAATGGCAACTGTGAGCGGTTCATATACGGGTCTTTCCTACGGCCTTCCTGCAGAGCTTCTCATTCCTCTTCTAAAAAAATCAGGTTTTGAGCCTCGTCCTCAAAAATAATAGTTTTCTTGTGTGGTAAAATACGACAAAGTGAAGACAGTTCTTCTTGTTTTGGCAGTAATTATTGGTAGTATCCTGCTCTGGAATTATGCGAAAAGCAACAACCCCACCGTACAAAAGATAACAAAAATCATCCAAAAAGAACCGCAAGCACCCCGTATTGTTCCTCAGAAGACAGAAAAAAAATACCTCTTCGTTCCTTATTGGTCATTTAGTAAATCGATTGTAGCTGACGATAGTAACTCCCTTGTGTATTTTGGGGCAGGGGTGAATGCGAATGGGATTGAAATGGGCGATAAAGGATATTCGGGTATCGCAAGCTTTATCAAGTTGACGTCAAGCGCTCAAGAACGGGTGCTTGCGATAAGAATGACCGATAAAACTATCAATTCGGAGATAATAAAAAACCCTTTATTGGAAGACAAAATTGCTTCGGAATCGGTTGCACTTGCCATCAAAAATAAATTCGATGGGATCCTTTTAGATTATGAAACATCGGCATTTGGTTTTGAAAGCACGACCAACAACATCTCTTCTTTCTATAAATTGTTTGCCAAAAAAGCTCATGATTCCAGCTTGAAATTTTATGTATCGTTATACGGCGATACATATTTCCAATCCCGTCCTTTTGATACAAAGGAAATTGGGAAAGTTGCCGACAAGGTTCTTATTATGGCATACGATTTTTCAAAATCTAACGGTAATCCCGGACCCGATTTTCCCCTGAATGGGAGGGAAAAGTATGGCTATGACTTTGGAAAAATGGTCGGTGACTTTCAAAAAGATGTGGAAAATGAAAAAATCGTTGTTATCTTAGGATATTTTGGGTATGACTGGCGGGTTGATGAGAAAGGGAATGCGGTTTCTTCGGGTGTTCCTCTCTCAACTCTTGAGATTTCAAAAGAGTTCGTCGACAAATGCAATTATAAAATGTGCAAAATGAATAGAGTTCCAGACAGTCTCGAGCCTTATATCAACTATCAGGACGAAGGGGGAGAAAATCACATCGTATGGTTCGAGGATGAAAAATCTATTGCCAAAAAGAAAGAATTCTTAAAAGGGAAAGGAATTTTAGAGAACGCCGCCTGGGCATATTCGTATTTCTAGCTCATTCCAGGCGGGAGAGGAGGGGTAGGGCGAGTTTGATTTCTTTTTTCTTTCGTATTAAGCGTTCGGAATCAAAAAGACTCGTTCCAAAATCCACCTTTTTAGCCTCATATACCGGATACACCTTTTTTGCCTTCTTCTCCAATTCCGGATTTGAGAAAAATAACGATGCTTGTTTTTGATTGTTTTCGCAAAAATCATAAATAGTTGCTCCTGATGCGCGATATAAAACGCCCTTTTTGTAGATTTTCTCAAAGCCCTCTTTCAGTTCTTTACGGATAGTGAGAGGAAATGAAGTAGGTTCTGCCAGTTTGATTTCTATAGCGTGATGATGAAAATCCTGGGATTTGAGAAAAATTGTGAGCCTTTTGACCGCATAAGTATAATTTCTTGCCTTTAAAAAAACATCCTCAATGTGTCCCAAAAGCCGTGCCCAGAGGATATCTTTGTCATTCGTTGCAGGCGTGACGGTTGATGAGCGGGTCATCGATTTGTATTCACGCTTGGCATTAGGATTGACGCCGTAGACCATTTCCCCATTTAATTCGCGCCATATTTCCTGGTAGGGTTTGGAGAAATAGCGTTTGATAAAAGTATCCGGTTTTTTAGCGAATTCATAGGCAGTCTTGATACCGAGTTTGTTAAGGAGTGCTGTCGATGCTCCTCCTATCCCCCAGATTTTTTCAACGGGTGTCTCTTTGAGGATGCTATCAATATCTTTCCCCCCGACAATCGTGAGTCCCGAAGGCTTATTTTTGTTGACGGCAAGTTTTGCCAACGATTTGGTTACCGATACTCCAATACTAACAGTTATTCCGAGAGAATTTTCGATTTCCCGCTTTATAGCAGCGGCAATTTGTTCATAACTCATGTGTAAGGGTCGGCGCATGCCTTTGAGATCCGCAAATCCTTCATCGACCGAGTACACTTCAACGCTTGGCGAATATTTCCTCATGACGTCAAACATTTTTTCCGAAAAAAGGTGATAAAGCCGGTAATCTGAGTGGGTAATTGTAACGGTTGGAAACTTTTTTTGTATCTCCCAGCATCTATCTCCACGTTTTACGCCTAAAGCTCTTGCCTCATAACTGACTGCGGTTGCTATCCCCCGCTCCCAACCTGTTACAACGGGTTTCCCTTTCAGCTCCGGATGTACGGCCTGGGTGACGGATGCAAAAAAAGCATCACCGTCAAGACAGAGTATCGCTTCAGGCCATGAGATGGTCATAATAGAGTTTTAGAAAACGTTTGGTGAGTCGAAGAATCGTTTTTAACATATTAATATTTACGTATTACAGAACGGACTATTCCAAATATCTCAAGGCTTAGATGGGGATAAAAATCAGGATACTTTGGGTTGGCCGAGCGAAGGACCGTCATCCCATTCACTTTCTCGATTATTTTAAGTGTCCACTCTCCGTCAATGAGCGCGAGAACTATCTCTCCCCGGGAAGCTTCCTTTGCCTTCTCAAGTATTACGATATCTTCTTTATATATACCAATGCCCTCAAGGGAATCACCTGCGACTCTGAGCATGAAGGAGGAGCCGGGTTTGTCTACCAAATACTCGTCAAGCGACATAAAATTGAGATCTTCCTCTGCCCCCGTTGGGAATCCTGCTTTGACATTTCCCAACAGGGGAGCCTGAAAGAAGAGCTTTGCGGGGGCTAACTTCCCCGAAAGCTGGTCCAAATACCCTGTTGCGATGAGTTTTTTGACAATTTTATGTATCGCGTTTTTTGAAGCAAGCCCAAAAAGCGTGAGCATTTCCGAATATGAAGGGAGACGTTTGTTTTTTCGATAAAAAGATTGCAATGTTTCTAAATATTCCGCCTTCATATTGCCAACAGTTAAAAGAGCAATTTAAATATAGGTGAACAATCGTTCACTGTCAATATGACGAACTATATCACTTTACGTGATACAAGCTATGCTTATATCAATTTCTTTATCGTGATAGTATAGATATATGGAGTCAATTTTGATGGTTATTGTGCGTTCTGCAATTATTTACCTTTTTATCGTTTTTGGTATCCGGATATTCGGCAAAAAAGAATTATCCCAGCTTTCCGTTATCGATTTGGTTTTCATTCTTCTTATTAGTAATTCTGTGCAAAATGCGATGGTGGGGGACAACACGACGCTTTGGGGAGGAATAGTTGCCGCTTTCACTCTCTTTTCGGTCAACTATCTTTTTAAGAATATTTTTTTCAAGTCAAAAAAAATCAGCGAGCTTATTCAGGGTAGTCCCCTGATGCTTGTGTACCATGGGAAGGTTGTTGAAAAACACATGAAGGAGGCCAAGTTATCTCGCGACGAGCTTGATGCGGCGATAAGAGAGCATGGGGTTGAGGATATTACCGACGTTGATTTAGCCGTACTTGAGGTAGATGGCAATATCAGTGTATTATCCGACCAGTTCAGAAAAGTGACTATCCGCCACAGACACGCTCATAAGGCAATTCAAAAAACCACATAATATTTGTCCCCAATTTCCCTCTTGACGAAATTTATCAGGTATTGTATTATTCTTTCACACCTTAAAAAGGTGTTTTCTTTTGGCCTAGCCGAGAGTATAATAAAACAAATATGGCAACAGCAAAATTTGACAGATCAAAACCACACGTTAATATCGGAACCATCGGTCACGTCGACCATGGTAAGACTACTACAACCGCAGCTATTACTACCGTCCTTGCAAAAAAGGGTTGGGCAGAAGCTAAGAAATACGAGGATATTGATAATGCTCCTGAGGAAAGAGAAAGAGGCGTTACCATTAACATTTCCCACCAAGAATACGAAACAGCAACCCGCCATTACGCTCACATCGACGCTCCCGGTCACGCCGATTACATCAAAAACATGATTACCGGTGCCGCTCAAATGGACGGCGCTATCCTTGTTGTATCGGCTCCTGACGGACCAATGCCTCAGACAAGAGAGCACATCCTTCTTGCACGCCAAGTTGGAGTTCCTTCAATCGTAGTATTCATGAATAAAGTTGACATGGTACAAGATCCGGAACTTTTGGAACTTGTTGAAATGGAAGTACGTGAACTTTTGACAAAATATCAATATCCCGGAGATACAACTCCTATTATTAAGGGGTCGGCTCTTAAGGCTCTTGAGGGTGATGCTGAAGCAGAAAAAGCTATCCTTGAGCTCATGGAGACTGTTGACACATACATTCCAACTCCTGAAAGACCAATCGACAAACCATTCCTTATGCCTGTTGAAGACGTTTTCTCAATCAAAGGCCGTGGAACGGTTGTTACCGGAAGAATCGAAAGAGGAGTTGTTAAAATCAATGAAGAACTCGAGATTGTCGGAATGAAACCTACCACAAAAACAGTTGTAACAGGAATTGAGATGTTCCGAAAACAACTTGATGAAGGTCAAGCAGGAGATAATGCCGGACTTCTTCTTCGAGGAGTTGAGAAAAAAGACGTTGAAAGAGGTCAAGTTCTAGCAAAACCGGGTTCTATAACCCCACATACCGAATTTGAAGCTGAAGTTTACATTTTGACCAAAGAAGAAGGGGGACGTCATACACCGTTCTTCTCGGGATACAGACCTCAGTTTTACATCAGAACAACCGACGTAACCGGAGAAATCAAACTTCAAACCGGAGTTGAAATGGTTATGCCAGGAGATAATGCAAAGATGAATGTTTCCCTTATCGTTCCTGTCGCTATGGAAGAGGGAATGCGGTTTGCTATCCGAGAGGGTGGAAGAACCGTCGGAGCAGGAGTTGTTACCAAAATTACTAAATAAGCTTGACTTGTTTGGTTTCGCACATTAGAAAATTAAGAGTTTGAACAGAAAATTGGTAATAACCTCGCTTCATGCGAGGTTTTTTTGTTTTTAAGCACAAAATATGGCAAATAAAGGACGCATCCGCGTAAAACTAAAAAGTTATGACCCACGTATTATTGATAGTACGTGTCAACAGATAATCGATACGGCGCTTAGAACCGGTGCAAAGGTAGTCGGTCCTATTCCATTGCCTTCCGACAGGACTGTTTTTACCGTCAACAAAGCCTCTTTTATCGACAAAGATTCAAGAGAGCATTTCCAACTCAAAACCCACAAAAGACTTATTGATATTCTCAATCCTACCGAGAGTACCATCGAAAACCTCATCCATCTCGATTTGCCTTCCGGGGTAAACCTCGAGATTAAGATGTAAAGATCTTCTTTCTGCTACACTTAATTCATGTTTTCTTTTTGGCTTGTTATTGCTATTGCGGCAGGACTATCGTCAAATCTTTTTAATTTTTTGAGTCGCTACTATTTGAAAGAAGGCCATGATCCTACTGCTTTTGGATGGATTCTGGAGGTAATAAGGATGCTGTCTACCTATTATTCCTACCATTAGGATTTTTTATCGTAATAAATCCGCACAGTCTTTTGGTATTTTTTCTGCTTGGAATTACGGAAATAGGCTCCATCTATACGATAATGAAAATGCACTCGTATAGCCATCTATCTATTTCGACAATAGTCTCAAGAACAAGACTTATTTGGGTGGCACTATTGTCTTTTTTGGTTTTCGGCGAAAAACTGGAAACGATACAATATGCTGCAATTGCATTACTTTTTGTTGGGCTACTTATAATTACAACCCCTAAGGAATTAAAAGGTGATAAAGGCGTTAAATACGCTCATTTATCTGCTTTTTTTGCGGGTTTAATTGCCGTATTCCTTAAGGCGTCTTCTCCTTATATTTCGAGTCAAGGGGCCCTAGTTATTATGGGTGTATTTCCAATTTTTGTCTTTCCGATTGTTATGAAAGATTCGAAAAAACGGTTGCTTGCTGCGGCCAAACGCGTGTCTTTTGTCTCATCAATGCCTCTTGCAGCAAATATTTTGGCTTCATATCTTTATGCACTGGCTCTCTCAATGGGTTCTGCAAGTATAGTTGTGGCGATATATCAAGGGTCGATGATATTTTCGGTTTTGGGAGGAATAATTTTTCTACAGGAAAGACACGATATAAGAAAAAAACTAATAGGAAGCATACTGGCTTTTCTTGCAATCATCCTTCTGGCATTAAAGTAAAAAAATAGGTCTAATTGTTGCATTTGAATTCAAATACGTATATAATAAACCTTACGAAAAATGACGACTTTAAGGAGGGTTAGTTTGACTACATAGCTTCTTTCAGTTAGGTTTCCCTAACATGAAAAGCGACTGTAGCGGTCGCTTTTTTTTGTGCATTTTGAACTTAATATGATAAATTCGATAATTGGTAAAAAACTTGGACAAGCACAGGCGTTCCTCGAAGACGGAAGTAGAGTTCCTATGACCAAAATTATGGTTTCCGGTAATGTGGTAACCCAGATTAAGACCACAGAAAAAGATGGTTATTCATCCGTGCAGCTTGGATTTGGGGAAGCCAAGAAAGCAGACAAGCCAACAACAGGACATGCAACAAAAGCGGGGCTCAAGACGACGCCTCGTTTTTTTAGGGAAACAAAGGGAGACAAAATCGAAGATATGACGGTTGGAGCTGAGGTAAATGTGGAAGAGGTATTGTCTGCTGGAGACATCGTTGATGTAACAGGTACTTCAAAAGGGAAAGGATATGCAGGAGTCGTAAAGAGACATCACTTTAAAGGAGGACCTAAAACTCACGGACAATCAGACCGCCATCGTGCCCCCGGTTCTATTGGTCAGTCGACGACTCCGGGAAGAGTGTATAAAGGAAAAAGGATGGCCGGCCGAATGGGCGCAGAGCAGGTGACCATTAAAAATTTGGAAATCATTGGATATGCGGATGGAGTGCTCCTTGTGAAAGGACTCGTTCCGGGTCCCATCAGTTCAATAGTGACTATAACCAGACGCGGAGTCAACAAAAAACACATTGGTCTTTATAAGGAGCCTGTTGTCGAAGAGGAAATCATCGATACGAAAGTTGAAGAAATTGGCCCTTCAGTTGAAGAACAAGAGGCGCAAAGACTTGAGACGGAAGTAAAGGCTGAAGAAGAAGCAAAGGCAGAACAGGAAGCTTTGCAAACGGCAAATCAAACAGATGAAAACATGGAAGTAGTAAATGCGGAAGCTTCCGAGGAAACATCCGAGAATAAAGAGGTAGCGCCTGAAGAGGCAAAAGAAGAGGTTAAAGAATAACTATGGCGGAACAAATGAAGAAAACAACAAAAAAAATTACAAAAACCGAGAAAAAGGTTGTAAAGCCTGTTGTGAAGTCAACCGCAAAGAAGGCTGAAGCAGCAGTCGCAAAGCCAAAAACAATGAGAAACAGAAGTGGATTACACACGGTAAATGCAAGAAAAAGCCCCTCTGCCGAAAAAGGAGTTGCAGTTAAGGCAAGCGTTTTCGGAGTAGATGGAGTTTCAAAAGGAAGCATGAGTCTGCCTGCTGAAATATTTGGTGCGAAGCCGAATAAGGTCTTGGTGGCGCAGGCAATCCGGGTTTATTTGGCAAATCAAAGACAAGGAACAGCCTCAACAAAAACAAGAGGAGAAGTTGTTGGCTCAACGAGAAAAATTTATCGTCAAAAAGGGACCGGACGGGCACGGCATGGCGCGTTAAAGGCCCCTCTTTTTGTAGGCGGGGGAGTTGCATTTGGGCCTCATCCAAGAAATTTCTCTCTTAATTTACCGGCAAAAATGCGAAAGGCAGCCTTGGTTTCAGCGCTCTCGGAAAAGGCTCAGAACGGATTGGTAAAAGTTGTAGAAGGAGATTTTTCGGGCAAGACAAAAGAGGTTGCAAAACTGATGAAATCGCTCGAATTAACACAAAAAGGGAAAGTGAATAAAGTCCTTCTTGTTATCGATAAAAATGAAAATGCAAAAAGAGGAGCTCACAATATCGGCGGACTTGAAATCGAAACTTCCGACACGCTTTCGACATATGGAGTAGTAATTAACAAGAATGTAATTTTTCTTAAGAATGCGGTGGAAGAATTAACTAAAAGAATTTCAAAAAACTAAATTATGCAAATACAACACATTATTATAAAACCGATAATTTCCGAAAAATCCTTAAAGGATGCAACCGCCGGAAGATACACTTTTTTAGTTAATAAAAAAGCAAACAAAACCGACATTAAAAAGGCAATCGAAAATGTTTTCGAAGTAAAAGTTGTAAAAATCATGACAAATATTACGAAGGGTTCAACGACAAGAAATACCAAAATTGGTAGACAAGTGAATGTATTCTCAGACAAGAAAGCACGAGTTACACTTCAAAAAGGGCAATCAATTGCGATATTTGATGAGCATTTGGGACTAGACAAGAAAGACGAAAAGAAAAAAGAATCTAAAAAAATAGACAAAAAAGAGACTAAGAAGGAAATGAAGGGAGGAAGCTCTAAAGAATAAAACAGTACCGACAACTCTTGTTCAAATTGCCAACTGGCAATTTGAACTGAGACTCTCGGTATAACGTTCGCTCAAGGACTTTTATTTAAAAAGGAGCTCACATTATGGCATCAACATTAAGAAAAATATTAAAAAAGAATTCGGGTCGGGACAATTCCGGAAGTGTTGTTGTAAGACATCAAGGTGGCCGGCAGAAGAGATATTACAGAATTATTGACTTTAAGAGAAATAAATTCGATATGGCCGGAACGGCTATTGGCATTGAATACGATCCAAATAGATCGGTCGATTTGCTTCTCATTCAGTACAATGATGGTGAAAAGAGATATATCTTGCGTCCATTGAATGTGAATTTGGGAGACAAGGTTGTTGCAAGTGAGGTTGCCGATATAAAAAATGGGAATTCAATGAGGATTAAAAATATTCCAATCGGAACACCGGTTCACAATATCGAGTTGACGCCCGGCCGTGGCGGACAGATTGTCCGTTCGGCTGGAAATCAGGCAATGATTGTAGCAAAAGAGGAAAAATATGTGCAAGTTAAATTACCGTCAGGTGAGATAAGAAGGATTTTGAACGATAATTATGCTACAATTGGCCAGCTTTCAAAGGTAGAATGGAAAGATAGAGTTTTGGGCAAGGCAGGAGCAAAAAGACACATGGGCATCCGGCCAACCGTAAGAGGAGTTGCTCAAGATCCAAAATCTCATCCACATGGAGGAGGAGAAGGAAGAAGCGGAATCGGTATGACATCCCCAAAGACCTTCACCGGACGCATTGCGGTTGGTAAGACACGGGATAAGAAAAAATACAGCAACAAACATATTATTAAGAGGAGAAAGTAAGTAAAGCTTGCTTTTGCAAGCAAAAGTAACAATATGAGTAGAAGTCTTAAGAAAGGACCATTAATAAACGAAAGATTACTGAAAAAAGTAATGCTTCAAAAAAACGGCTCAAATAGAGATGCTATCAAAACCTGGGCACGGGACTGTCAGATTCCGCCGGAATTTGTCGGACATACTTTTGGAGTACACAATGGGAAACATTTCATTACGGTGAAAGTCGTTGAGGGAATGGTGGGACACCGGCTTGGAGAGTTCTCACCAACAAGGCACTTTAAGGGTCATGGAAGAATTGTTGCAAGAGAGATAAGCAAGACTTAATTACAGATATGCAATATACAGCTACAGCAAAAAATATAAAAGTATCACCCCGAAAGGTGAGACTTGTTGCCGACAGTATACGGGAATTGAGTGTTGCTCGAGCGCTTACAGCACTTATGGTGTCACGGAAAAGAGGAGCCGTATCTTTAAAGAAAGCAATGGATAGTGCGGTTGCAAATGCAGTCAACAACAGCAATGCGAAAAAAGATGATTTAAAAATCAAAGAAATAAATGTAACCGAAGGAATCCGATATAAAAGATATCATTTTGCCGGACGGGGAAGAACCCGGCCCTACATGAAAAGAACAAGCCATATCAATATCGTTTTGGAGGACAGCATTGTTCAGGAGATGCCAAAAATGACACTGCCGGCAGAACCTGTAAAAGAAGAAGTAAAGACAGAAAAAGCTATGAAAGAAGATAAGAAAGGAGCTAAAAAATAATGGGACAGAAAGTAAATCCGGTCGCACTAAGACTTGGTATTCATCACGATTTTAAAAGCGTAGGATACTATCCAAAAAATATGTACGCCAAGGCGGTTTTGAAGGATATCAGAATCCGTGAAGCTTTGATGAAGAAATTGAAGCCGGCCGGCGTTGGAGATGTCATCATTGAGCGTTCTGCAAGTTCGATTAAGATAATTATTTACGTTATGCGTCCGGGAATTGTTATCGGTCGTGGAGGAAGCGGGCTTGAGGAGCTGAAGAAAGATATCGTCAAACTTTTGGGAGCAAATGAAACAGCACAAACAAAAAATTCCCAGAAAGTTGAGTTAAGAGTGGAACCTATCAAAGAACCGAACTTATCGGCATATTTGGTCGCAAGCAATATCGCAGAGCAACTTGCCCGAAGAATGCCATTTAAAAGAATTGTAAAACAGTCTTTGGACAGAATAATGCAAAGCGGTGCAAAGGGTGCAAGGATTGTTCTTTCGGGACGTATCAATGGAGCAGAAATCGGACGGCGTGAGCGTTCTCAGGTTGGAAAAGTATCTCTTTCAACAATCCGGGAGAATATCGACTTCGCAAGTGTACCGTCATTAACAAAATCAGGATACATCGGAGTGAAGGTTTGGATTAACAAAAAATAGAAGGAAAATATATGTTGCAACCAAGAAAAACAAAATACAGAAAATTATTTAAGCCACGAAGCCTACCGGGACCGGCCGTCAAAGGAACAAAGGTAAGCTTTGGAGAGTTTGGGCTCCGCGCAACCGAATCGGGCCATGTATCGAGCCGACAAATCGAGTCTGCAAGACGTGCCATTGTCCACTTTATCAAAAGAGGAGGAAGGGTGTGGATTCGGATTTTTCCGGCTATGCCTATTACAAAAAAACCGCCGGAAACGAGAATGGGTGGAGGAAAAGGAGACGTTGACCATTGGGTATCGGTCGTTAGACTGGGGCAGGTTATGTTTGAGATGGGTGGAATTGATGAACCAACCGCGCGGGAAGCATTAAGACTTGCTGCGATGAAATTGGCAGTCAAAGCAACATTTGTAAAGAAAAACGATTAAGTATAAAAAGGAATTTTAAAAATTGTGAAAAAAGAACAAAAAAAAGAATTAAGAGCAAAGACAGTTGATGAACTTATCAAAGAGCTTCGTGATTTGCGTTCCGAAGTTTCAAAATTGAAAGTCGATATGAAAACCGGAAAAGCAACAGACATGAACTCTTTTTATAAGAAAAAGAAAGATATTGCACGAGTATTGACATATCTTTCCGAGAAAAGAGAGGAGGCTAAAGTAAGCGCGTAATGCTACTTTTTAAATAATATGGCGACAAAAACAGTTAAAAAAACAACCGTAAAAAAAGCAGAGGTAAAAACTGAAAGCAAGGAGAAAAAAGTTATGAAACAAAAAGAAAATAAGAACAACAGAACAATGACAGGAACCGTAGTGTCGACAAAAATGCAGGGAACCGTGGTTGTTTCAATTGAACGCAAAGTTGCTCACAAATTGTATGGCAAGTTGATTAAGGTTACAAAGAGAATTAAAGCTGACAAAAATGGAATGGAAGTAAGTGAGGGTGAAGTTGTTGTTATAGAACAGACCCGCCCAATAAGTAAAGACAAAAATTTTAAAGTCATTAAGAAGGAGGAGGGCAAATAAGCAGAGCTTGCTTTTTTGGCAAAAAATAAATGGTACAACACAGAACAATGTTGGTAGTTGCCGATAACAGCGGCGCAAAACAGCTTCAAGTAATCCACATTTATGGGGGTTCAAAGAGAAGCTTCGGTTATTTAGGAGAAATTTTGGGATGTGTTGTTAAGAAAGCTCTTCCTCACGGACAATTTAAAAAGGGAGACAAAGTAAAAGTAGTTCTTGTAAGAGTAAAAAAGGAGCACAAAAGAGTCGACGGTACATATATCAGATTCTCGGAGAATGCCGGAGTAGTAATTGATGAAAAGACGAAAGATCCGTTGGGAACCCGCATATTTGGTCCGGTAGCCCGGGAAGTTAAGGACGCGGGTTTTGCAAAGATTGCCTCGTTGGCAAAGAATGTTGTTTAAGCGAGTAAATTAAATATGAAAATAAAAAAAGGCGATACAGTACAAGTAATGATAGGAAAAGATAAGGGTAAAAAAGGGGAAGTTGTAAAAGTGCTTCCTTCAAAAGGAATGGTTGTCGTTGAGAATGTAAATCAATACAAAAGACATATAAAGGGACGAGCTCAAGGTCAAAAGTCTGAAATTGTAACGATCACAAAGCCGTTACATGCGAGCAAAGTTTCATTAATTGACCCAAAAAAGAAAAAACCGGCACGTGCGGGTTACAAAATTACAAAAGGGAAAAAAGAGCGGATAAGCCGAATTAGTAAAGAGGTTATATAATTCGTCTTGGCTGCGTTTAGCAGAATGAGTAAGGAAGTAATTTAGTTTAAATAATATGAAAGTACAAGCATCAGTAAAAAAACGTTGTCTGAACTGCAAAATCATAAAAAGAAAAGGCAGATTGTTAGTCATTTGTGAAAATCCAAGACACAAACAACGTCAGGGATAGAGGGTATAGATGAAGAAGGGTTTAGGGTTTAGTTTTAAAATAAATAACTATACGCTAAACGTTAAGAACTAAACGCTAATAAAATATATGGAATTTAAAAAGAACTTTGAAGAAAAAACAACAAAAGAGTTAAAAGAAAAACTGAAGGTAAAGTCTGTGATGGCAGTGCCAAGAGTCATAAAAATTGTGGTTAATATGAGCTCGAGAGAATTCTTGAAAGACCGAAAGAATATTGACAAAGCAATTGAGGACCTGACTCAAATAACAGGGCAAAAGCCACGGATTGCGAAAGCAAGAATTTCTATTGCAACCTTTAAGCTTCGTGAAGGGGACAAAATCGGACTATCGGTTACTCTTCGCGGAAAGAGGATGTATGATTTCTTGGAAAAACTTGTTAAAATCGTTTTCCCTCGGGTAAAAGACTTTAACGGAGTGCCCTTTACAGCATTCGATGGAAGAGGTAATATATCGGTTGGCTTTAATGAGCAGCTCGTTTTTCCGGAAATTGATTCCGGAAAGGTAGATACACTGCGTTCTTTGCAGGTAACAATTGTTACTAACGCAAAAAATGATGAAAAAGCAAAAATGTTACTCGAAGCAATAGGAATGCCTTTTGTAAAAGATTTAAAAAATTAATATGGCAAAGAAATCAACAATTGTAAAATTAGGAAAAAAGCAAAAATTTAAAACACGCGAAGTCAATTTGTGTGCACTTTGTGGAAGAACACGTGCTTACATGAGACTTTTCGGAATTTGTAGAATTTGTTTTCGTGAGCGGGCTTTGAAAGGAGAGTTTCCGGGCGTCAAAAAAGCGTCTTGGTAAGCAAAGCTTGATTTAAAGATTATGAAAAAATTAAGAAGGAGTTTAAATTAAAAAAAATATGACATACCCAGTTGCAAGCTTTTTAATACAAATAAAAAATGCCTATATGGCAAATAAAAACGAAGTGAGTTTTCCATATTCAAAAATGGTTCTTTCTATCGGAAAAGTTTTGAAAGATGAGGGATACATCAAGGATATTAAAGAGGCGAAAGAGGAAGGAAGACAGGTCGTAACCGCTACCCTTTTGTATCGAAAAAATGAAGCAGCTTTGAAGGATGTAAAGATTATTTCAAAGCCGTCGGTTCATACTTATGTCAATAAAGTGAAGACAAAAAAAGCGGCAACAAAATATGATTTGGCTATAGTTTCGACCAATCAAGGAATTATGTCCAATAGAAAAGCAACAAAATTAGGAAT
>CAZMSF010000017.1:0-24625 GCA_964568885.1 uncultured Gammaproteobacteria bacterium | reverse complement strand
ACAACAGTTAACAACAATTTATCGGTTTCAGGAACCACCACCTCAACAGGTCTTATCACTGCAAACGGCGGCCTCACGGTTGCCTCAAGCCAAACACTGACGGCAAACGGTTCGGTTGTGCTTGATCCCAATGGTGCGAATGATATCGCTCTTACGACCGACTTCTCAGCCGGCTCATATGTGAATATCACTGGCTTGGATACCCAAACAGGCAACACGCTTTGTATTGATGGGTCAAATAATCTTGTCAAATGTTCTGCGGCATCCATTACTCTTCAGACGGCATATAACGGAGGAAACTCTATCAATACCTCTGACAATAGAGATATTGCATTCAACCTAACCGACACTACAACCGACAGCAATTTTGCCGTTACAACGTCAACCAATTCAACAGGTTACAGCGCGTTCATAAGAGCTGATGGTGCCGGGACCAACGACCCAACTCAGCTGGTTCTTATCCAAAACCTCGATACCAACAGGGCTCTTCCGATTGGTCTTAAGATTGCAGGAGTCAGTGGAGGAAATGTAACAACTGCATTAGATTTGTCAGACAGCAACATCACAACCGCAATTGCTCTTGGTGGCAATAATGTGTCTGGCACAAACTTCTCGATAACCGGTTCATCTGGCAATATCACAACTTCGGGTGACATTGCAGTCAATGGCGGGGACCTAACAACGACCAATGCTACAGCTACCCTATTTAATACTAATGCCACTGACCTTTCTATCGGCGGAGCCGCCACAACACTCACACTTGGTGCTTCAACCGGCACTGCAACTATCGTAAATACTACTGTTACCCTTTCAAATGCAACCGCCTTTAATGCTTTGTCAGCTTTGGCAAAGGTTTCCTCACTTGAGATTGGCGGAGGATACGGCTCCACGGGTGTAACAGTATCCTCCGCCGGGGACTTGCAAGGGAACGGGAACTTAACAATTGACGGTACATCACAATTAACCGGCAATGTCACAACAAGTGGCACGATTAACGCCAATGGAGGAACGATTTCAACAAATCAAACAACCGCCAATTTATTCAACACTACAGCAACGACCCTCAATATCGGCGGTGCGGCAACATCACTTAATCTTGGCGCATCAACAGGAACAACAACAATCAACAATAATTTATTGGTTTCCGGCACCTCGACATTTAATGGTGACGTTCTTGTTTTAAATGACAGGTTCTTCAATGCTTCCGGAAGTGCCATCTTTACACCAAACGGCACCAATGGGGTAACCGTTAATACAGACGCTGACTCCTTCCTGACTCTTAACGGACTCACTACCCCTGTTGTTGCCGGTACCGCCCTTTGTATTGATGCGTCAAATAACGTTACGAAGTGTTCGGCAAATACCATCACGCTTCAGTCCGCTTACAACGGTGGTAACACCATAACCACTTCAAATGGCCGCGATATCGCTCTTACTTTGACGAATGCAAATCTTTCGGCAACCGCATCTGCAGGTTCTAATGGCTTTACTCAATTTGCGCTTGCTAATGGCTCAAACGCAAATCCCGCAAATCAGCTGGTTCTTGTTGAAAATCTTGACGTCAATGAGGGCGTTACAACAGGTATTAAGGTGCAGGCTGCTGCAGGCGGAATCACAAACGGCATTGACCTCTCTGACCCGGAGCTTGTAAATGCCTTAACATTAGGAGCAAACGATATCGTTGCAACGAATCTTACTATAGCCGGTGCAACAGGCAACATAACAACCGCAGGTGATATTACTGTTGATGGAGGAGACCTTGCAACGACAAATACAACGGCTACCTTATTCAATTCAGGAGCAACCAATTTGTCAATCGGCGGAGCCGCCACAACACTCACACTTGGTGCTTCAACCGGTACTGCTACTATTGCAAATGCGACAATAGACTTCTCCAACGCAACCGCCTTTAATGCTTTGTCGGCGTTGGCAAAAGTTGACACACTTCAAGTCGGCGGAGGATACGGTTCAACGGGTGTAACAGTTTCCAATGCAGGCAATGTTCAAGCAAACGGAGCGCTTACGGTTGACGGTGCATCTACTTTGACGGGTGATGTTACGGCAGGCGGAGACTTGGCGGTCAATGGCGCCTTATCTGCAGACATCACGACAACAACAGCAACAGCAACTCTCTTTAACGCCAATGCAACAACCTTAAATATCGGCGGAGCTGCAACGACCGTTACCTTAGGTGCGGCAACAGGAACAACGACCATTGCCAACAACCTCACGGTTTCAGGAACAGAAACAGTTACCGGTCTTGCAACATTCAACGGCGGTGCAACAGTTGCAACCGGTCAAACATTCACAGCAAGCGGCCAGTCCACATTCTCGCCCGACAACACCAATGGCGTTACCATCAATACCGATGCTGATTCTTTCCTGACAGTAGCAGGACTTCAAACTGCTACCGCAAGTACGCTCTGTATTGACGGTTCAAATCACGTTGTTAAGTGTTCTGCGGCTTCTACTACATTGCAATCGGCATATAACGGTGGAAATACGATTCTGACGTCTGATGCCAGAGACATCGCGTTTACGCTTTCAGACACGTCAACCGACAGTAATTTCACGGTTACAACTGCTACCGGCTCTACGGGATATTCGGCATTTACCCGCGCTGACGGAATAGGTGCTGCCGACCCAACTCAGCTGGTTCTTATCCAAAACCTCGATACCAACAGGGCTCTTCCGATTGGTCTTAAGATTGCAGGAGTCAGTGGAGGAAATGTAACAACTGCATTAGATTTGTCAGACAGCAACATCACAACCGCAATTGCTCTTGGAGCAAATAATATTTCGGCAACCCACTTCACTCTTACCGGATCAAATGGAAATATTTCTACAGACGGAACAATAACTGCAACAGGAGACATCAATGCAAATTCGGGAATTTTGGCAACGACCCAGTCGTCAGCTTCCTTATTTAACACCAATGCAACGACTCTTAATATCGGCGGTGCAGCAACGACTTTGACGCTTGGTGCATCAACCGGAACAGCAACTATTAACAACTCAACCGTTGTTGCACCAAATTCTAAGTTTGGCATAGGATCAGCAAGTCCTATCTCAGCGCTCTTTGTAACCCGTCCATTAACCCTTGGTGCAACTGGGAAGGCTCTTGCTATTTTTGACCAGATTGAAAACCAGGATATTTTGACGGCATCTGCTTCAGGTGTTACGAAGTTCACAGTTTCAAATTCAGGAGATGTAACTGCAACCGGTAACCTGGATATTACCGGAACATCACAACTCACAGGAAATGTAACAACCTCAGGCGACATTGCTGTTAACGGAGGCGATATCACAACGACTCAGGCAACTGCAACATTATTCTCATCAAATGCTACGACCGTATCGCTTGCAACTGCAGCAACTACTCTTGGAATCGGAGCCGGAACCGGAACAACAACCGTCAATAATAACCTGAGCGTATCCGGCACAACCACCTCAACCGGGCTTATTACTGCTAACGGAGGACTCACTGTTGCTTCAAACCAAACATTGACTGCAAACGGTTCAGTTGCAATTGACCCGAATGGAGCAAATGACATTACTATTACGACCGACTTCTCTGCCGGTTCGTACCTTAATATTACCGGTCTTGATACCCAGACCGGAAATACCCTCTGCGTTGACGGGTCCAATAATGTAGTCAAATGTTCTGCCGCATCAACCACACTGCAATCAGCATATAACGGAGGAAATACAATCCAGACTTCAGACGCACGGGATATCGCATTTACACTGTCAGACACAGCAACCGACAGTAATTTTACCGTGACAACCGCAGACAACTCAACAAGCTATAGCTCATTTACACGCGCTAACGGTGCCGGCACATCGGACCCGTCACAGTTAATTTTGGTAGATAACCTTGACACCGATAGGGCAATTGCGACAGGTATCAAAGTACAGGCTGCTGCAGGAGGCATTACAAACGCACTTGATGTTTCTGACCCTGAAATTGTCAATGCTTTGTCACTTGGACTTAACGATATTACTGCAACCCACTTTACGTTGACGGGTAGCAACGGAAATATTGCAACGGACGGAACTATAAATGCGACAGGAGACATTGCAACCGGAGGAGATCTGGCTGTTAATGGAGCTACATCGGCTGATATCACCACAACTACAACAACAGCTTCCTTATTTAATAGTACGGCAACAACCCTTAATATTGGGGGCGCCTCAACGACTATCAATATCGGTGCGTCGACCGGTACGGTTACTATCGCAAACGATGTTGTTACCCTTTCAAATGCAACTCAATTAAATGCACTTGCAGCGCTTGCTAAAGTTGACACACTTCAAGTCGGCGGAGGATATGGTTCAACTGGGGTAACAGTTTCCAATGCAGGCAATATTCAAGCGAATGGGACACTGACTATCGACGGACTTTCGACACTTACAGGGGGAGTGACAAGCCCCGGTAACATTACAACAACCGGAACCGGAGCAATTACATCTGCTGGGACACTTACCGCCTCAAACGGCCTAACTCTTACAACCGGTGCATTAAGCCTGACAGCAACCTCCGGTTCGCTCAGTCTTTCGGGTCTTGGAGCATCATCTCTCAATTTTGGAGCGAATGATGTTACATTTACCTCAGCTAATTTCAATACAACCTCAACAGGTATCAACGGAACGGCAATTGGTGCGACCACTCCATCGACAGGTAATTTCACGAATTTGACGACCACTTCAAATGCATCGTTCTCAGGTGACCTTACACTTGCTGGGGCACCGAGAAGTATCCAAACAACTGCAGCAAACACTTTGACTCTAGGTGGTTCAACAACGGGAGATATAGCATTTGCTCCCGGTAATGATTCTTCCGGGCTGTATCTTCCGTCAACAGGGAAAGTTGGAGTTGGAGTCACAAATCCTGCTGCAAAATTCCAAGTTTCAGGCACGACCTTCCTTAATGGGGGATTGGATGTTGGAGACACAGCATTTTATGACAACAATGTGGCATTCAGCGTCAAATCAAATAGAAATTACCTCTTTAATATGTATGATGCGTCGGTAAATCCTGTCTTGGCACTTACCCAAACAGGGAAATTGACTCTTGGAGCATTGAGCGGGGGTTCTCTACTCAACGTTAAAGGAAATGCTTCAATTGGTAGCACGTTTTATAGCATTCTTGCCCCAACAGACGGTGCGATTATCGAGGGAAATGTAGGAATTGGCACTTCATCGCCCTTGGCAAAACTTGATGTGAATGGTAGCGCATCAGTATCTGGTAACTTGACACTGAATGCACTATCTGTAATTCAAACAACCAACAATCAGTCGCTGACTCTTGGCGGTAACTCAACCGGGACAATCAATCTTAATGACAACACAAATGTCTTGGGGAGCAATACCTTTACTGTCGGGACCGGAGCGACAACACTCGGTGGAACACTAGATGTTGCGGGAATTGCTACATTTACAAATAATATTTCCCAGACAGGTGCTACCACATTCTCAACCGGCACGGGTGCTGTTTCTCTAAATGGTAATACCACAGTAACAGGTTCTAACACATTCTCAGTCGGTACAGGCCTTACAACGCTTGGTGGAAATCTTTTAGCGCAAGGAACTGCCTCTATCTCGGGTGGGCTTACGCTTTACACCACTCCAACCCTGCAGTCCACGTCAAAACAAACTCTTACACTTGGAGGCAATACAACGGGACTTATTAATGTAGTCAATCAATCGAGTTCACCATTTGCAACTTTTGATACCGTAAACTCACGGCTTGGACTTGGCACAACTCCCACCGTAAGGCTGGAAGTTTCGGGTTCAGTGCTCTCTTCAGGTACTTCTGTCTCGTACGGCTTCAGAGACTTTCATTCCCAAAACTCAACCGGTGCAGAATACGGGTTCGTAGCAAATACTGACCACTCCGGAAATACTACTCCATCTTTCATATCCTTTGCTTCAGCACCCACTGTATCGGGCGGAACGGTTACCGACCTTTATCATTTTTATGCGGTCAATACGACAGGAGCAGGATCGGTGACAAATCAATACGGGCTTAATGTTGCAGGCATGACTAAAGGAGCAAACAATGCCGGAGTACTGATTGGCGAAACAACAGGAACAAACCATTCAAACCTTGTGATAGGGGGAACCACAATTCCATCGGGAGTATTCTCGATTTACAACTCTTCAGCAAGCAATAATTACTTTGCAGGAAACGTTGGGATAGGAAACACTTCACCTCTTGAAGCGCTTGACGTTGTAGGAAACGCAACCATATCGGGTAATCTGACGTTTGGTGGCGCTGGTATCATTCAGACAACTTCAAATCAACCATTAACATTTGGTGGAAATACAACCGGGACAATCAATCTTAATGACAACACGCAGGTATTGGGTTCCAACACATTCACCTTGGGTTCATCGGCTGCATTGATTGATTATGGGTCTGCCGACTTCAGGAATTCATCGGGTCTTACTGTCGGAGAAGATTTGGCGACGAATACGCCGGGCCAAATAAAGTTCATTGGAGCAGGTGCAAATAACTTCTCAACGACATTTACAACTGCTACACAAACCCAAAATGTGACTTACACCTTGCCACCTGATGACGGGAGTAGTAATTATGTTCTTGTGACTGATGGGTCGGGTGGACTTTCATGGCAATCATCGTCAGGAATTGGTGCGGGAACAATTACAGCTGTCGGAAATGTTCTTACAGGCACGGCATTTACCGGTTCGGATTCATCGGCAAATAAGGGTAACCAACTCGTATTTGAAGGTTCAACAACCGTCGACGATGGGAATGACATTACCGTCACTGCCGCCAATCCTGCTTCTTCCCTGACATATACATTGCCCGACATAGGCACTGCCGGAACTTTTGCATTCCTTGAAGGGATCCAAACGTTTACTGCGCTCCAGACCTTCTCAAATGGGATAGATGTTTCGGGCGGTAACGCAACAGTATCGGGTAACCTTACGTTCTACGGTGGACTGCGCTCAATACAATCGACCAACGCGACAGACCTGACTATCGGTGGAAGCACGACGGGAGATATATTCCTAAGGCCCCGAAACAGTACCGGACTTGTTCACATAGTCCATGGAAACAATGGTAGCGGTGGATTGATTTTGACCGACTCTGAAACCGACGCAACAAATAAGACCGCAAGGATTAAGTCCACAGCTTACAATAGTGCCTCATCACTTCCCGTTACCATGATGTTGGCGGCAAATTCAAATACGAAAAATCAACTTCAAATAGGAGGCGGTTCGGGCTCTGAATATGCTACGACTGAAATTCTATTCAGAACTGCAACGAATCTGACGACAACTGCGGGTACCATTAGATTGTATGTAGGTGGAACAGACGGATATGTTGGCGTAGGAGATAACAATATTACGCCTGTTGCGCCATTAGATGTTCTCAATAGCGGATCTGGTGGAAATGGTGAGAAACTGGCACTTAGAAGAACTGGTGCAGGTGACGTTGGGCTTTCATTTCAACAAAATGGAGTTTCGGCTTTCGGAATTGTTAATAAGAGCGGAGCCGGTAACGGCCTTGCTTTCATCGACAACTATTGGGAAGGTGACACAGGGGTTGAGGTTGCCAGGTTCTATGCTTCATCTGGAGTAGGAATTGGGACCAACGGAAGTTTACCGTTGGGTACGTTGGACGTCAGGGGAATATTCGCTAATTCCGGAACACAACCTGTCGCGTCGTTATCCGGAAATACCACCTTTGCAGGTCTTTTAGTTGATAATGCAGGCTTTGGCGATCTTTTGACCGCATCAACATCGGGTGCGACAAAGTTTGTCGTTTCAAATAACGGAAGCCTTGCAGCATATGGCACAATTACTTCTGGTCAGGATAAGCCAAGCGGAACCAACAATGTCGGTGGTCAGCTCAAGCTCTACTCCGAAGGCGACAATGCATACTCGACGGTCTTTAAGACTCAAACCCAAACCCAGAATATCAGCTACACGCTTCCTGCTGATGACGGTTCTAACAATTATGTTTTGACAACCGACGGAACGGGCGCTCTCTCCTGGCAGTCAGCTTCAGGGGTTGGTGCAGGGACGATTACGGCTGTTGGAAATGTTCTGACCGGAACAGCATTTACCGGTTCTGACTCCTCAGCCCAAAAAGGTAACAATTTGATATTTGAAGGATCCACATCAACCGATGATTCAAATGACATTACACTTACAGCCGTAAACCCTGCTTCGTCCTTAACCTATACTTTGCCCGACCTTGGAACCAATGGAACATTTGCGTTCCTTGAGGGGTCACAGACTTTCAGTGGGGCAAAGACGTTCTCTGATTTGACCATTTCAGACACCAACGTCTCATTCTCCGGAGGCAATACCACCCTTTCATTCGGAGCAAATACTGCAACAATTGATGCAACCAACTTGCTTACAACCGGAAATGCTTCTATCTCAGGCAACTTGACGCTTGCAGGTGGTAACCGCATGCTCCAAACAACGGCAAATAATACCTTAACTATCGGCGGCAGTACGACGGGCAACATTGTTCTTAATCCGTTGAATGGAGCAGGAACGGTAACTGCTACCAACGATCTTGTGGTGAATCACGACCTGTTTCTTACAGATCAGACCAATTCGGCTAATCAAGGAACAATCAAATACGATTCAGGAGGTGTGGGTACCGGACAGTTCACTTTCCAAGCCGGAGGAACAAACAACTGGCTCGCCGACTTTAGAGATTGTTGTAACTCGGTATTTAGAGTGTTGGCTACAGGGAATAGAAGTGAATTCAATTATGGGTTGAATGTGTTCGATCAACTACGCTCCGATACTTCAATTGGTCTTTACACTGATGCATCAAACGATACCTATCCAACCATTGGGTTTACTACTGCCGGAACTCTTGGATTTGGAGCAGGAGGAGCAAATACGACAGATGCTACTATTTCCCGTGCGGCAAAGGGAGACTTAAGGACTACCAACACTATTCTTCAAGTCCAAGGTGGGATAACGGGTGGACGAGCTGCCCTTATCGTTGATCAGAACGGAGCGACAACAAATGACCTTATCGCCGCTTCTTCCTCTGGGACAACTAAATTTGAAGTTCTTAATGGTGGTGGAATTCGAATTGCAGCAGGTAATACTATTGACAATCTTACCTCGGGAACCCTCGGAATCGGGACTTCAAATGCCTCGACTCTTAATTTGGGAACGGCTACAACAGGAACGACGAATGTATACGGAGGAAATATAAATCTTAATGGAAATACAAATGTAGCATCGGGCAATACTTTCACAGTAGTTTCGGGTCAAGCAGCTATTACAGGTCAGAATTCAGGTGGAGCAACAACTTTGAGGGTCAATAACCACACGTCCGGTGGTTCTATTGCCGTCTTCCAGAATGCGGCAACCGATGTATTCTCTATTCTTAATGGGGGAAATGTCGCCGCTACAAAGGAGTTAAGCGTTTTGGGGAACGTAAGCGCCGGAACGACAACATCTCTGACATCATTATATGTTGATGGACAGAATTCAAAGGGTCGCGCGGCATTCATAGTCAATCAGACAGCATCCTCGTCAAATGATATTTTTGCCGCCTCCGCATCAGGAACCACTAAATTCCTTATTGCCAACAATGGGGACACAACCATTTCAGGCACTACCAATCTCAATGGTGGAGCAACGGTTGCTTCGGGTCAGACATTGTCGGCATTGGGACCGGTATCTCTTAATCCTGATGGTGCAAATGACATAACGTTGACAACCGATTACACGGCAGGGTCATACTTAAATATTCCCGGACTTGATACTCAAGTCGGAACCCAGCTCTGCGTTGACGGATCTAATAATGTTGTCAAATGCGCAGCTGGCTCAAATTCATTGCAAGCAGCGTACAACGGAGGTAACACTATTACGACATCTGACGCCCGCGATATCGCATTTACACTGTCAGACACAGCAACCGACAGTAATTTTACTATTACCAATCAAGGAACCGCCAATGCCTTTGTAATTAATGACACGAATGGAGCTACGAATACGCTTCTTGAGCTTCAATCGGGTGGAGTTCAGAAATTGACAATTGACGAACTTGGAAATATCATAACGGCCGGAGATATTGCAGTTAACGGCGGAGACATAACAACAACATCTGCAACTGCCAATTTATTCAATACAAATGCAACCGCAGTTAACATAGGCAATGCTGCTACCACCCTTACATTGGGAGATATTACCGGTACGACAACTGTCAGAAATGCCTTGAATGCAAATGGACTTTTGACTGCAAATGCTGGGGCTATTGTTCCAAACGGTCAAGCGTTTGATGCCTCCGGATCCGCAACGTTTGTTCCGAATGGAACAAATTCTGTAACCATTGCAACTGACGCCGATTCGTTCCTAACATTGACCGGATTGACAACTCCCGGAATATCGGGCAACGCGCTTTGTATTGATGCGTCTAACAACGTAACGAAGTGTTCGTCCTCAACTTTCACGTTGCAAGGAGCATATAACGGAGGCAACACGATTAGCACTTCGGACAATAGGGATATTGCGTTCACGCTAACAAATACTACAACCGACAGTAATTTTGCTGTGACGACCGCAACCGACTCTACCGGATACTCGGCATTTACCCGTGCCGATGGTGCAGGAACGTCCGACCCAACACAGCTTGTTCTTATTCAGAATCTTGACACCAACAGAGCACTTCCAATAGGTCTTAAGATTGCGGGGGTTTCGGGAGGCAACGTCACAACTGCGCTAGACTTAACGGACAGTAATATCACGACAGCTATTGCATTAGGAACAAATAATGTATCCGGCACCAATTTCTCGATTACCGGTTCATCAGGTGACATTATAACCTCCGGAGACGTTGCCGTCAATGGTGGCGACGTGACGACAAGCCAAGCATCCGCTACCCTATTCAACACTAATGCAACAACTCTGAATATCGGTGGCGCTGCAACGACTCTTAATCTTGGAGCAGCAACCGGCACAGCAACAATTGCAAATGGGACGGTAACCCTTTCAAATGCAACCGCATTTAACGCTCTTTCGGCCTTAGTAAAGGTAAATTCTCTTGAAGTAGGTGGAGCGTATGGTTCTACCGGAGTAACAGTTTCGAGTACAGGAGATATACAGGCAAATGGGAACCTGACAATTGACGGAACGTCGACTTTGACAGGTAACGTTACAGCTACAGGAGACATCGCTGTTAATGGAGGAGATATCACCTCAACTTCAGGAACCGCAACCCTTTATAACTCCGGAGTGTCTACTGTTAATATAGGAAGTGCGGCAACAACTGTAACTCTCGGAGCCGCAACAGGAACGACAACCGTCAACAATAATTTGGCAGTGACAGGCACTCTCACATCAACCGGACTTGCCCAATTTAACGGAAATGCACTCGTTCCAAACGACCGTTCATTCGACGCGTCAGGAGCAGCCACCTTTGCTCCAAACGCTGCAAACGACGTAACCTTTAATACAGATGCTGATTCTACAATTGTCTTGAATGGACTCCAGACGGCAACAGGAACGACACTCTGTGTTGACGGGTCCAACAATGTTGTAAAATGTTCTGCAAACACCATTACACTTCAGTCCGCATATAACGGTGGAAATACCATTACGACATCAGCCGGACGCGACATAGCCTTGACCCTGACCGACGCCAACCTTTCGGCAACTACATCCGCAGGCTCTAATGGATTTACACAATTTGCTCTTGCCAACGGCTCAAATGCTAATCCTGCAAATCAACTTGTATTGGTTGAAAATCTTGATACAAACGAAAGTCTTACGACAGGAATTAAAGTACAGGCAGCTGCAGGAGGTATCACAAATGGTATTGACCTTTCCGACCCGGAACTTGTCAATGCACTGAACCTGGGCGCAAATGACGTAACGGCTACCAACTTCTCGATAACGGGAAGCAACGGAAATATTGCGACCGGTGGGACCGTTACTGCAACAGGAGACATTAATGTCAATTCAGGTACCCTTGCAACGAACCAGACTACAGCAAATCTCTTTAATGCGACCGCAACAACTTTGAATATCGGTGGCGCGGCAACTACGCTTAATCTCGGCGCCTCCACAGGAACGGCTACCGTTAACAATTTGACCGTCAATTTTGCCAACGCCACGTCATTTACCGCGAACGCAGCAGCAGCATCATTTGACTCACTTACGGTCGGTGGCGGATATGGCTCAACCGGGGTTACGGTCAACAATGCAGGGAACATTCAGGCAAATGGAACCCTCACGGTTGATGGAGCCTCTACACTGACCGGAAACGTCACGACATCAGGAACGATTAATGCAAACGGCGGAACTATTGCAACGACTCAATCGACGGCTAACTTGTTCACGGCAAACGCTACGACTCTTAATATAGGTAGTGCTGCAACAACCGTTTCGCTTGGCGCAGGAAGTGGCACAACAACCGTCAATAACGCGCTGACAGCTACTGGCTTAATAACTGCAAATGGTGGACTTACAGTTTCATCAAGTCAAACGCTTACAGCTAACGGTCCCGTAGTAATTGACCCAAATGCCTCAAACGATATTGCCATCACAACCGACTTTTCCGCCGGTTCGTACATTAACATCACCGGGCTTGATACCCAAAGTGGAACACAACTTTGCGTAGACGGTTCGAATAATGTGGTCAAATGTGCAAACGCTACCGCTACCCTGCAAAGCGCATACAATGCCGGAAATACCATCGATACATCGGATGCAAGAGATATCGCATTTAATTTGTCAAACACTACAACCGACAGTAATTTCGCCGTCACAACCGCGACAGGATCGACAGGTTACTCTGCCTTCACCCGGGCAGACGGTGCAGGAACGTCAGACCCTGCCCAATTGGTCTTAGTTCAAAATCTTGACACCAATAGAGCGCAACCAGTTGGACTTAAGATTGCAGGCGTATCGGGTGGCAATATCACAACGGCTCTTGATTTATCCGACAGTAATATCACAACAGCAATTTCTTTGGGGACCAATAATGTCTCTGCGACACACTTTACTCTCACCGGCAGCAACGGAAACATCGCAACCGACGGGACCATCACCGCAACAGGGGATATCACATCAACCGGCAACTTGGCTGCAAACGGCGGCACCCTCTCAACCACGAATTCGTCGGCAAATATATTCAACGCAAATGCCACCACGCTTAATATCGGCGGCGCTGCAACAACAGTTTCATTGGGCGCCGGAAGCGGTACGACAACCGTTAATAATTCACTCACAGTTTCGGGTTCGGCATTGGATGCTCTTTCAGCTTTGGCTCGGGTTGACTCTCTTCAAGTCGGTGGAGGATATGGTTCAACCGGAGTTACTGTCAGTAATGCAGGGAACATCCAGGCAAACGGAACGCTTACCGTTGACGGAACGTCGACTCTCACTGGAAATGTCACAGCAACCGGTGACATTGCTCTTAATGGTGGCGACCTCACAACGACTTCAGGAACTGCTACTTTGTTTAATGCAAACGCAACAACTTTGAATATTGGTGGCGCGGCAACTACTATTTCAATTGGAGCATCCACAGGAACGACCACTATCAACAACAACCTCAATGTGACAGGAAATGGAGTTTACAGCGGTACTTCAACATTCAATGGAGATGTCACTATTTCAAACGACCGCTTCTTTAATGCTTCGGGAAGCGCAATATTTACTCCGAATGGAACAGGAAGTGTTACCGTTAACACTGATGCAGACTCATTCCTGACGCTTAATGGCCTTACTACTCCCGGTGTTGCAGGTACAACTCTTTGTATTGATGCTTCAAATAATGTTACTAAATGTGCGGCAGGCACATTTACTTTGCAGGGAGCGTACAACGGAGGCAATACGATTAGCACTTCGGACAATAGAGATATTGCATTCACTCTCTCAAACACAACAACCGACAGTAACTTTACAGTCACAACAGCAGATGGTTCAACAGGATACTCTGCCTTCACCCGGGCAAATGGTTCGGGTACCTCTGACCCGGCACAACTTATATTGGTTGATAATTTAGATACCGACCGAGTAGTTGCAGCCGGTATAAAGGTTCAGGCTGCTGCCGGAGGAATTACTAATGGAATTGATTTGTCTGATGCCGAAATTGTAAACGCTTTATCACTCGGTGCAAATGACATCACATCTACCCACTTTACTTTGACTGGAGCAACAGGAAATATCGCAACCGACGGGACCATCACCGCAACGGGAGATGTCAATGCTAATTCCGGAACCCTTGCAACGAACCAGACAACCGCGAACCTCTTTAATGCAACCGCAACCACTTTGAGTATCGGCGGCGCTGCAACAACAGTTTCATTGGGCGCCGGAAGCGGTACGACAACCGTTAATAATTCACTCACAGTTTCGGGTTCGGCATTGGATGCTCTTTCAGCTTTGGCTCGGGTTGACTCTCTTCAAGTCGGTGGAGGATATGGTTCAACCGGAGTTACTGTCAGTAATGCAGGGAACATCCAGGCAAACGGAACACTTACCGTTGACGGTGCATCAACATTGACCGGTAATGTCACGACAAGCGGGACAATCAATGCAAATGGCGGAACTATCGCATCAACCCAAACCTCATTTGACCTCTTCACTTCAACCGTTACGACCTTGAATGCGGGAACCGCCGCTACAACACTTAACTTGGGTGCAACCACCGGAACTGCAACTATCAACAATGCGACAGTTACCCTTTCAAATGCCACAGCATTTAATGCTTTGTCAGCTTTGGCTAAGGTTTCATCTCTTGAAGTAGGCGGAGGATACGGCTCGACAGGAGTTACCGTTTCTGCGGCAGGAAACATTCAAGCAAATGGAGCTCTTACGGTGGATGGCACGTCTACCTTGACAGGAGATGTTACCGCGTCGGGCGATGTGGCTGTAAATGGTGGAGATATTACGACATCGGCTGCCTCAGCTACACTCTTTAACACTAATGCCACGACTCTTGCTATCGGCGGCGCTGTGACCGGTTTGACACTTGGCGCTTCAACCGGAACGACAACCATTAATAACAATTTGCTTGTATCAAAGACTTCAACATTCAATGGAGATGTCACCGTCTCTAATGACCGTTACTTCAATGCATCGGGTAGCGCAATATTTACTCCGAATGGAACAGGTTCGGTAACAGTTAACACGGACGCAGACTCATTCTTGAAAGTCACAGGGCTTGCAACCGCCTCAGGCACAGAGCTTTGTATTGACGGGTCAAATAATGTTGTTAAATGTTCCGGAGTTTCTGTAAGCCTTCAGGGGGCTTATAACGGAGGAAATACTATAATAACGTCGGATGCTCGGGATATTGCATTTATCCTTTCAGATACTGCAACCGACAGTAACTTTACCGTAACAACAGCTGCAGGAGGAAGCGGTTATAGCTACTTTGCGCTTGTAGATGGCACCAACGCCACCCCACCCTCGCAGCTTCTACTGGTTGAGAATCTCGATGCAAATGAAGCGCTTCCTGCAGGTATCAAAATTCAGTCTGCTGCAGGTGGTATAACAACAGCCATTGACCTTTCCGACCCTGAAATTGTAACTGCGCTCTCGCTTGGTGCAAACGATGTCACCGCAACGAATTTCTCGGTAACAGGAAGCAATGGTAATATCACTACCGCCGGAGACATAGCGGTGAATGGGGCCGATATAACTACAACATCTACGGGAACTGCCACTGTGTTTAATACGAATGCAACGATTCTTAACATTGGCGGTGCTGCAACGACCTACACATTGGGTGCAACAAATGCTACAGGCAACGTCAGAGGCACCACCATTAACTTCCCGAATGCAACTTCGCTTGCGGCTGCAGGAGCTGCCCTGACAATTGATTCAGTAAGCGTGGGTGGGGGATATGGTTCAACCGGTACTACGCTTTCAAATACCGGAGACATCCAGGCAAATGGGAATCTCACAATTGACGGTACGTCAACTCTAACAGGAAATGTGACAACTTCCGGCGACATTGCGGTCAATGGCGGAGACGTGACAACTACGGCCGCGTCAGCAACACTATTTAATACCAATGCCACAACACTTAATATCGGCGGAGCGGCAACTACCCTCTCGCTTGGAGCAGGAACAGGAACAACGACCGTTAACAACAATTTGAGCGTAAGTGGGACAACTACCTCAACAGGACTCGTGACGGCTAACGGAGGACTTACGGTTGCTTCAGGACAAACCTTCACGGCAAGCGGACCCGTCTCTATTGACCCTAATGGCGCAAACGACATAACCGTCACAACAGACTTCTCAGCGGGTTCGTATCTTATCGTTTCGGGGCTTGATACTCAAGCCGGGACGAATGTTTGTATTGATGGGTCTAACCACATTGTGAAATGCGCAAATGCAGCAGTAAGTTTGCAATCTGCATATGAAGGAGGAAACACAATTGTTACATCCGACGCACGGGACATCTCATTCACGCTTACAAATACCGCTACCGACAGCAACTTTACCGTCACAACCGCAGCAGACTCAACGAGCTACAGTGCATTTACAAGAGCAAATGGCGGAAGCGGAACCAATCCGTCTCAACTCGTTCTTATCCAGAATCTTGATTCGGGAAATGCACTTCCTGTAGGTCTTAAGATCGCAGGAGTAAGTGGCGGCAATGTAACTACAGCCCTCGATTTGTCGGACAGCAACATAACAACAGCTATAGCTTTAGGAACCAATAATATTTCAGGAACCCACTTCACGTTGACCGGTTCAAGTGGAAATATTTCAACCGATGGGACACTTACTGCTACCGGAAATATCAATGCTAACTCAGGAACTCTTGCAACCTCGCAAACAACAGGTAATTTGTTCAATACGACAGCAACTACCCTTAATATTGGCGGAGCTGCAACGACCTACACGTTGGGTGCAACTACCGCAACCGGTAACATTCGAGGCACCACCGTTAACTTCCCGAATGCCACCAGTATTTCCGCCGGAAGTGCAGCTTTGACGATTGATTCGGCTTCAATTGGTGGAGGTTACGGCTCAACAGGAGTTTCAATTTCTAACACAGGGAACATTCAAGCAAACGGCGCTTTGACTATCGACGGTGCATCCACTCTGACCGGGGACGTTACTGCGGGAGGAGATTTGGCTGTAAACGGTGCCACATCGGCAGACATCACCACAACGACAACAACAGCAACAGTATTCAATACCAACGCAACTACACTCAATATTGGTGGTGCTGCAACAACACTCACTCTCGGTGCCGGAACAGGAACAACAACCGTTAATAATGACCTCTCTGTAACCGGTACAACTACGGCAACCGGTCTTGCAACTTTCAATGGCGGCGCAACGGTTGCGACAGGTCAAACATTTACAGCAAACGGAGTATCTACGTTCTCGCCCGATTCAACAAATGATGTGACTATCAATACCGATTCCGATTCATTCTTGACTCTTACCGGTCTTACTACTCCAGGAACAGCCGGCTCGGTGCTCTGCGTTGACGGCTCTAACAACGTCACCAAGTGTTCTGCTAACACCATTACATTACAATCTGCTTACAACGGTGGTAATACCATTAACACTTCAAACAACAGAGATATCTTATTCACTTTGACGAATACGGCAACCGACAGTAATTTTGCAGTGACAACCGCGACTGACTCAACAGGATACAGCGCATTTACAAGAGCTGACGGGGCGGGAACTTCTGACCCTGCACAGCTTGTTCTTATCAAGAATAACGACACCGACCGAGCACTTCCTGTGGGGCTTAAGATTGCCGGAGTCAGTGGGGGTGCAGTTACTACGGCTATTGATTTGTCGGATAGCAACATTACAACTGCCCTTTCACTTGGTGCAGCAGACGTAACTGCAACGAATTTTTTAATAGCGGGTTCAACCGGAAATATTACAACATCAGGAGATATAGCAGTTAACGGAGGAGATGTAACGACAAGCCAAGCCTCAGCAACACTTTTTAACACCAACGCTACAACTCTTAATATCGGTGGCGCTGCAACGACTCTTAATCTTGGAGCGACAACGGGAACTGCCACTATCGCAAACGGAACGATAACATTCTCAAATGCTACCGCATTCAATGCCCTCACCGCCCTTGCTAAAGTCGACAGTCTCCAGGTCGGCGGCGGATACGGGTCAACTGGGGTAACTATTGGTAATACCGGTAACATCCAGGCAAACGGAACATTGACCGTTGACGGAACGTCAACTCTTACCGGAAATGTTACAGCGTCAGGAGACCTGGCTGTTAATGGAGCAACAAGCGCCGATATCACAACAACAACCGCAACTGCAACACTCTTTAATGCAACAGCTACCACGCTTAATATCGGCGGCGCAGCAACAACCGTTACTCTTGGTGCAGGTGGCGGAACAACAACATTAACCAACAATCTGGCTGTAACTCTGAACGACAATTCTGCCGATGCGCTTGATATACAGGAAGGGACAAATAATTACATCAATGTAAATACTACAGATGGTTCTGAAAACATTTCCTTTGGCAACACCACAACCAATCCTACCTATTCGTTCTTGGGTACGGGTGCAACCACGTTCTCCGGAAATATCAATGTAAATGGTGGAACAATTGCAACAAATCAAACTACGGGTAATGTATTCAACACGAATGCAACAACTTTAAATATCGGTGGTGCTGCAACGACCTACACATTGGGTGCGACAAATGCTACAGGAAACGTTAGGGGTACAACCATCAACTTCCCGAACGCAACTGCTCTTAACGCGTCATCGGCTTTGGCAACCCTTGACTCTGTCTCAATTGGCGGAGGATATGGCTCGACCGGAATATCACTTTCAAACACCGGCGATATTCAGGCAAATGGAAATCTCACAATTGACGGAACGTCTACACTTACCGGTAACGTTACTGCAACCGGAGACGTTGCTGTTAACGGAGGGGACATTACTACAACTTCTGCAACGGCTACCTTGTTCAATACGAATGCAACGACGCTTAATATCGGCAACGCTGCAACCGCTTTGACTTTGGGGGCGACAACGGGAATAACCACTCTTCGAAACAACCTTATCGTTTCCGGCACCTCAACATTTAATGGAGATGTGACCGTTTCCAATGCGCGCTCATTTGACGCATCGGGTTCTGCGACATTTGCCCCATCCGGAACAAATGGAGTCACCATCAACACCGACGCAGACTCATTCTTGACTCTCACCGGGCTTTCATCAAGCACCGGAACTCCCATTTGTCTTGACGGTTCGAATCATGTAATTGCCTGCGCCAACGCTACTCTTTCACTTCAGAACGCATATAACGGAGGAAATACAATCGACACATCGGACAATAGAGACATTGCCTTCAATCTCTCAGACACGACAACAGACAGTAACTTTGCCGTAACAACGACAACCGGCTCGACCGGGTACTCCGCATTTACTCGAGCAGACGGAGCAGGAACTGCCGACCCGGCTCAATTGGTTCTGATTCAAAACCTTGATACCAACCGCGCACAACCAATTGGCCTTAAGATTGCAGGAGTTTCAGGAGGCAACATAACAACCGGAATTGACCTTACAGACAGCAACTTGACGACCGCTTTGGCATTGGGTACAAATAATGTATCGGCAACCAATTTCTCGATAACAGGCTCAACAGGAAATATCACGACTTCCGGAGATGTGGCTGTCAACGGCGGAGACCTTACAACTACAAATGCGACGGCAACTCTCTTTAATTCAAATACAACCAATCTTTCAGTAGGTAGTGCTGCAACAACCTACACAATCGGCGCCAATACGGCAACGGGTAATATTCACGGCACAACCATTACTCTCAACAACGCAACTGCCCTCAACGCGTCATCGGCTTTGGCAACCCTTGACTCCGTTTCAATTGGCGGAGGATATGGCTCAACGGGAGTTTCAATTTCAAATACCGGTAACATCCAGGCAAATGGAACTTTGACCGTTGACAACGACGGAACAATTTCCGGAAACGGAACGGTTGGAGGAACGTTAGACGTAACAGGAGCAACCACGCTTCATTCAACGCTAGGGGTCACCAGCACCGGTACATTTGGAGGAGACATCAACGCAAATTCGGGAACGATAGCAACCACTCAGACCACCGGTAATCTTTTCACCACAAACGCTACAACGCTTAATATAGGAAGCGCTGCAACGACCGTTTCTTTGGGCGCCGGAAGCGGTACAACAACGGTTAACAACGCGCTTACCGCGACAGGACTTATTACCGGTAACGCAGGGGTAACGGTTCCTTCCGGCCAAACACTCTCTGCAAGCGGTCAATCGACGTTCGCGCCAAATTCGACTAACGACATCACATTCACAACCGACAGCGATTCAACTATTCATATCACCGGTCTTGCCGACACTACCGGCACTCCACTCTGTCTGAATGGCACAAATGATGTCATCACTTGTTCGGGCCAAAGCATTTCTCTTCAGTCTGCATACAACGGCGGAAACACAATTGATACTTCGGATAACAGAGATATTGCATTTAATCTATCCAATACAACAACCGACAGTAACTTTGCCGTAACAACAACGACCGGTTCGACCGGGTACTCCGCATTTACTCGAGCTGATGGCGCAGGGGCAGCTGACCCAGCACAGCTGGTGCTTATCAAAAACCTTGATACCAACCGCGCACAACCAATTGGCCTTAAGATTGCAGGAGTTTCAGGAGGCAACATAACAACCGGAATTGATCTCACTGATTCCAATCTGACAACGGCTATAGCGCTTGGTGCCAACAACGTGTCGGCCACTAATTTCTCCCTTACCGGTTCAACGGGTGACATTACAACCGCAGGAGACATTGCTGTTAATGGCGGTGACGTAACAACAACATCATCAACTGGTAATCTCTTTAATACAAATGCCACGACCGTCAACATAGCAGGAGTTGGAACCGGAGTAACAATCGGTGCGAATAATTCAGGGACGACCACCATAAGAAATGCGGCAGTTACATTCTCAAATGCTTCAACATTTGATGCATTAAGTGCAACCGCCGGATTTGACACAGTGAATGTAGGTGGAGGTTATGGTTCAACAGGTGTAACACTTTCAAGCGCAGGCAACATCCAGGCAAATGGGAACCTTACAATTGATGGCACATCACAACTAACAGGCGCAGTTACCGCTTCAAATGGAATAACCGTTTCCGGTACTACTACAGCCGACATCATCTCGTCAAAGACAACTGCCAACTTGTTCAATACAACCGCAACAACCTTGAATGTGGGTGGGGCTGCAACTTCTCTTGTTTTGGGAGCATCAACCGGGACAGCAACAATTAACAACATTACCCTTTCATTGCCAAATGCCACAACGATTAATGCAACAGGGGCAACTGCCAATATAGATGCCCTTTCGGTAGGTGGCGGATATGGCTCAACAGGCGTTACCGTTTCAAATGCAGGCAATATTCAAGCGAATGGAGACCTTACTATTGACGGTGTAACAACTCTTACCGGCAACCTGACAGAGACCGGGGATATTGCCATCAACGGAGGCGACCTTACTTCCGGTGCTTCTTCATTCAATTTATTAAACGCCGGAGTAACAACTCTTAATATTGGGGGAGCGGCAACAACCGTTTCTCTTGGAGCCGGAACGGGGACAACTACCCTTAACAATAATTTGACCGCCAATTTAGTTGATAACAATGCCGACGCTCTTGATATTCAGGAGGGTTCCAACAATTACATCAATGTCAATACAACCAATTCAAGTGAAAACATTTCGTTCGGAAACGCGGTTACGAATCCTTCCTATTCATTCCTTGGGGCAGGTGCATCTACTTTCACAGGAAATATCAATGCCAATTCCGGAACAATTGCGACAAGTCAAACAACCGGAAATTTGTTTAACACTACCGTAACAACTCTTAATGTGGGCGGCGCTGCAACGACTCTCAATATCGGAGCAACAACCGGCACTGCCTCTATAAAGAATGCCAACGTAACGCTTCCAAATGCGCTTGTGGGAATTGGCACCAACTCACCAACATCCGCACTGTTTGTAACCAGACCTACAAATCTGGCTTTTACAGGAAAGGCTGTTGCGATATTTGACCAGAATGAGAATCAAGACATTATTACCGCCTCAGCATCGGGCGTGACAAGATTTAGTGTTGCAAGAAATGGAGACGTAACGACTACAGGAGACGTGAATGTAAATGGCGGAGACATCTTTACGTCAACAACCGGAACCGCTACGGTATTTAACACAAATGCGACAACTCTTAACATCGGAGGTGCAGCAACGACCGTTTCAATTGGCGCGGGGTCGGGTTCAACAACTATCAACAACCCATTAACCGCTTCCGGCACAATAAGCGCTAATGGAGGTTTGAATGTTGCTACCAACCAAACACTTCAAGCCTTGGGTCAAGTAACATTCACACCTTCAGGCACCAATGGAGTCACCATTACAAGCGATAGCGACTCATTCTTAACACTTGCCGGACTTCAATCTTCATCCGGAACTGCGCTATGCGTAGACGGGTCAAATCATGTCATAACATGCGCGGCTTCTTCTCAAAGTTTGCAGTCTGCATACAACAACGGAAATACCATATCTACCTCCAACAACAGGGATATTGCATTCACGCTTTCAGATACTGCAACCGACAGCAACTTTACCGTTACAACCGCCGCCGGGTCGACGAGCACTTCAAAGTTTGTGCTTGCGGATGGAGCCAATCCCACCCCACCGGCACAACTTATTTTAGTGGATAATGCCGATAGCGATCAGGCTTTGACAAGCGGAATCAAAGTAACTGCTTCCGGAGGAGCAGGCGGAGGGGTGACGACTGCTTTGGATGTTTCAGACTCATCAATTGTGACAGCAATTGATTTGGGTGCAAATGATATTGCGGGCACTAATTTCTCAGTCGACGGCTCAACAGGAGATACAACAGTTGCAGGCACCATCAATGCAAACGGAGGAACCATAGCAACCTCAAATAGTTCGGCGAGTGTATTCAATAGTAATGCAACAACCCTTAATATCGGTGGTGCTTCGACCTCTCTTACTCTTGGTGCAACAACAGGAACAACGTCAATCAGAAATGCGACATTATCACTTCCAAACGCAACAACAGTGAACGCAACCGGTGCAACAGGTAATTTCTCTCAGTTGACAACAGGCGGCGGCTACGCTTCAACCGGGACTTCTATTACAAATACAGGTGACATATCCGCAAAAGGCAACCTGACAATCGATGGGACCTCACAATTGACCGGTGCCCTTACCGCATCTGCGGGCATCACCGTCAGCGGTGCGTCAAGTGCCGACCTTATCTCGTCAAAGACTACCGCCAACTTGTTCAACACAACCGCAACAACTCTTAACATCGGTGGCGCTGCGACAACTGTTTCACTTGGAAACGCGTCCGGTACAACAACCGTTAACGGAGGCTTGACGGTAGCTTCAGGCAAAACTTTACTAGCGCAAGGTCAATCGACATTTACTCCTTCAGGTACGAATGGAATTACCATCAATACCGATTCCGATTCATTCCTGTCTCTTACCGGACTTACAAGTGTCACGGGAAGCGCAATCTGCGTAGACGGGTCAAATCACGTAGGGACATGTAATGCTGCTTCTCAAAGTTTGCAGGCTGCGTACAACAACGGAAATACAATTCTTACATCTGACAACAGGGATATCGCATTCACGCTCTCAGACACCACAACCGACAGCAAGTTTACGGTGACAACCGCAACAGGAGCAACAGGAGGAAGCGAATTCACAAGAGCTGACGGAGCAGGAACCGCAGACCCGTCCCAGCTTGTTCTTATCAAGAACAACGATACCAACCGGGCGCTTCCTGTAGGACTTAAGATAAGTGGTGTTACCGGAGGAAATGTCACAACGGCAATTGATTTGTCGGATTCAAATATTACAACAGCGTTGTCACTTGGAACAGGTGATGTTTCGGGAACGCATTACTCTATTACCGGCGCTTCGGGTAATATTTCAACTGATGGAAACTTGACGGTAAAAGGTGGGACAATTGGTACCAACCAAACATCTTTTGACCTTTTGAATGCGACAGCAACGACTATCAACTTCGGCGGTGCCGCATCAACCTTGAACATCGGTGCAACCGGAGGTACAGCAACCATCTCAAATGATGCTTTGTCTCTTCCTAATGCAACGGGAATTACAGCCTCAGGCGCCGTTTTGACGGTTGACTCCGAGTCATTGGGCGGCGGATACGGTTCGACCGGAACAACATTGTCCAATACGGGCGATATTTCAGCAAATGGTAACCTTACCATAGATGGTACCTCTCAGCTGACGGGAGCAGTGACCGCTTCTGGTGGCATCACTGTCAGCGGTGCATCTTCTGCCGACCTCATCTCGTCAAAGACTACCGCCAACTTGTTCAACACAACCGCAACCACTCTTAATATCGGCGGTGCAGCGACCACCGTTTCTCTCGGAAACGCATCCGGAACAACGACGGTGAATGGCAATTTGACGGTCGGCGCCAACAAGACACTCACCTCAACAGGCGCCGTGTCCTTTACCCCATCAGGCACAAACGGCGTGACAATCACAACTGATACTGATTCATTCCTGACGGTTCCCGGCCTTACTACAACTGTTG
>CAZMSF010000016.1:13489-26095 GCA_964568885.1 uncultured Gammaproteobacteria bacterium | reverse complement strand
CTTCAAAAAGAAATGGCCCGAGTTTTCCTATATGCGTCAAGAAATTCGGCGCACAGACTACTCCAATACCCGAAACAAATGGTTTAAAGTGTAAATTAAAAGGAAAAACAAATAATAGGTACCCAATCCCCGTTGTTATTATTAGTTTTAAACTTTGCACAATATATCTTTTTTTGTTTGCTATTAATCCTATCTTTGCTCTTATTCGAAACCACCTTACCGGACTTTTCCGTTTCTTGATTTTTAGAATTTCACTTTTCCAGAGAACGATGGTAAGAGAGAAAAGGAGAAAATAAATAATGCCATCCCACGCATTGGTCATATACATTACCGCTAGCATGAAAGAGATGATAATTGAAATTTTGTATGTAATCTTTTTCTCAAGAAAGACAGAATATATGAGAGCAATAGTGACAAATACAAAAGGAATATCAAGAACGTGACCATGGAGGTCGGACACCACAAAAGAGTACGATGGAAATTCATGAATGGTAAAAGGAATAAAACGTGTTGCGTTGGGGTACCAATAATTATTGGGGAATAAGAATGGTAAAAATTTCAATTGCCAAAAAGGAACGGGATTATCGGGCGGTGTATAAGGAGCGAAGAACGCATATATTGTTTGAAGATTTCCACCCAGGCTTACGATTATTCCTCCTAAAATTCCGGTGAGAAAACTTGTCCGTTTTATTTTCAAAATGTCATATGTAAAAGTTGAGACAAGTGAAAAAGCAGATGTAGTGGTAAATGCAAAAATTGTGGCAAGCATAAGATTAAATGAAATAAAAGAGGGAATTGCGGTAAGTTTTATAAGTAGTGCAGTGACAAAGTGCCCAAAGTAATAATAATTGATCGGAAGTGGAGGGAACCACATATCAACAGGAGGAAAATAAGAACTTCGTAAAATCGAATTCATAAAACCGAAATCCATGAATTTTTCCAATCCATGAATATCGGGCTGAAAAGCCTTAATATAGGACCAGAATAAAAGTGAGCAAAGGAAAAATAATTCTTGAAAAATCATAATAGCTAACTCTCCTTTTTTTAGAATGATTTTGCGTTTTCTGAGAATGAAGACGTCAATAACACCAATCCCTAAAAGTACTAACCATACGGTCAATCTGTTGAATGGGAGGATATGGAAAGTTCCAAGAACAAATACCAAATACGAAACGACAGTAATGCCTAAAATTTTGGAGAATATGTATCCCTTGTCAACAAATCTCTGAAATAAAAAAAGACCGAGAGGCAAAAAGAGTATGCCGAATGCAAAAAGAAAAGTCCACCATTTGATTATGTAATAAAAGTCACTTCCCATGACCAATATGCTTCTCCAATTCTTTCAGGGTTGAGATTGCGGTAATGTTTGTCGGAAGAGGTCCTTCTTTCTTCCTTCCGTCTTTCAGCCAATAAATTTTGAGAGTTGGAATTTTTTTAGAGAGATAAAGAGCTAAATCCACATCATCATCGATATAGGTGTCTATTTTCAATTTTTTAATCGTTTCTTCTTTAAAGAGGTGCGGTTGTTTGTTCTCAAAATTAAAATACACACCGTCAAAATAGTTCTCAAGTTTCGTTCTTTTTAAAAGGGCTGTGGTCCTTTTTCGCAAAAAACCAAACCGGCTTGAGACAAGATACGTCTTGTAATTTTTCTTCGCTGAAATTCTCTTCAGCGATTCGATGTTCTCCTTTATACCATGTCGAAATATGGGGTAATGAGAAAGTATTCTTACTTTTTCCTCAATGGGACCGGGAAACCGATAATGAAGGACAACATCTTTTGTCCTATTTTTCCTAAATACGAGGGATCCTTTATAAAGATAGTCTACGAAGACATAGGGAATAAATGGTGGATAATCAATGAACACCTTATCAAAATCAAAACCAAGAGTCATATGCTATTTAAAAAATTTTTGTGCTAGCTCCACCAATTTAAAATTCCAAACTGTACGGTGAGTTGTCCCTACGTTTCCAATAAATTCTTTGCGGTGGTTCTTGTACCAGTCATAGCTTTCAATTAGTATATCCTGGTTACTCTTTGTCGCTTTATAGGAGAGTTTTTTCTTTGCCTTTTCAATACTTACGTAAGAATCGACAGGAAACGTTTTGTAGTGCCATGCGACAAGAGGAGAAAGATTGAAAAATTCAAGAACGGAAAGCGCGAGTTGTGTCGGAAGTACGGGTAAAGAAGTTATCCTTGATTTCGAATTCGCATGTTTTATGAGTGCTCCCAAGTCTTCTCTCCATGTTCCAAATCTTTCCGCCGCAATATTAAATATTTCACCGCTAACTCGTGAAGTGAGTGACTCCTCTATCGCAGTAGCCAAGTCCCCTACCTCAAGGAGCTGATAGAGATTGTTTCCATTTCCCAAAATAAAGACCGGTCGGTTATTGTATATTGCTTCAAACCAGATTGTAAAAACCCCAAGCCGTTCCGGTCCTAAAAAAGACTTTGGTCTTAAGATATTTATTTTCAATCCCTTCTTTTGGTATTCAAGGCAGAGTTTCTCGGCTTGCGCCTTGCTCTCTCCATAGTGTCCGATTGGGTAAATCTTATCCGTCTCTTTCTCGGGAAGTGTCCTTGGCACTCCGTACATCGCGGTTGTCGAAATAAATATGAATTTTTTTACTTTGTTTTTCAACGATGCTTTAAGGACCTGCTTGGTACCATTTACATTTACATCAAAAATATAATTTCTGTCATGATGTATTGGAAGAGCCGCTGCAGCGTGAACAACAAAATCAATATTTTTGAGCGACTTTTCAAGGGTGGTATAGCTTCTTATGTCTGCCTCAATGACAGTGACTTTTCCTGCAATATCATTAGCGGTTAAGGGTGCAGTGTCTAAAAGAATGACTTTATATTTCCTTTTTAGAAAAAATCTCGCAAGATGAACTCCTAAAAATCCGGTTCCTCCAGTGATGAGTATCGAGGGGGATTTTTTTCCCGAAGAAGTGCTTAATTGCATAGGGAATATTGTACAACCACCAATTACGCAAAAGCAAGGATTGGGCAACCGCCTAAATGGGGTTAGGAAGAAGAGGATAGACACCCCACATGCTATACATAAAAAAGGCATTGAAGATAATGGAAAAGATAATAAGAAGCCTGACGGTAAGAGAAAAATGATATTTGAATACATATGCAAGGATAATAAAAAGGAAAGGAAAATAATCCAATGCATACCGATACCCGTACGTCCATGTTCCGCTACTGAAATACATAAGAACGCTTATCATAACTACAAAAATCGCGGCAATAGAAGGGATAAAATATCGGCCTCTTTTTACTTTATAGAATATATATAAGAGGAAGGGAGAAGAAAGAAAAATACTAAAGCCTGAAGGGTCGGCTTTGAAGTAAGGAAATTTGAGTACATGGCTATAGACATTTTCAAAAATTGGGTCGAGGGGTTTTAGGAAGCCATAATAGATGTTTCCGGGAATATGAGAGAGTGAAAAAAAACCATGCGCTTTTGCACTCACAAACATTATGTTCCTGTTGTCGCTAATATTATAGTTGTATCCGCTATCGAGTAGATTATGAAATCGAGCAAAATTATAAAACCCTAATCCTGTAAGAACTACCAATAATGGTGTCGTAAAAATTAATATGTTGAGTAACTTCTTGCGATGAGAGGTGTTTGAGCGAAGAATATCAACTACAAAAAAGACGAGTGTTAAAATTAACATGAGTCTTGTCGCAACCATAAAGGAGAATATGAGTCCGCTCAGCAACAGACTCTTTTTATTGATGTAGAAGTAAAGAGAGATTATTAGAAGAAAAATCGCCATGAGCTGAACAACATACGCCGTAATATTTATTGATGCCAAGAACCATACGGAAGTTCCAAAAAAAAATCCAAACACTAGATATAGAGATTTTTTCCATGAATTGGTAACACGGAAAAAAATTTTCAAAAAACAATAAAACGCACCGATGAAAAAGGGGAGAAGGACAAAATGTTGGTTTATTGACGGAATAAGAAAAACCAATGGAGCAAGAAAAAGGGAAGGAAAAGGTCCATAAAAGAGGTAAAACTTGTTCTCAAATAGCGCGATATCCCCAATCCCTAACGACGGATTGGCAAGAAATAGTTTTCCATGGATAAAACTTTGGCTGAGTTCCCTAAGAAGCGTATGCGGAATATACATATCTTTTACGAAAGGGAGCATGAATGTGTAGGAAGCGATTAATATGGAAAGTAGAATGAGAAGTACAATTTCAATAGAAATCTTTTCAAGAAATTTATTCATATTTGTATCGTAGCAAATATGACGCATTATCATCAAGCATAAGCGCGACAATGGATTTTTACAAAATATTTTGTCATGATGTACATGTGATACGCATTCTTTTTTACATTCTTGGCTTTCTGTTCGGTACGATTGTTTTTATTGGTCTTTTCTCAACTTCACTTTTTGCCAATATTGACATACTGTTTTATAGAGGCATCATTTTACTTTTTATTTCATGCATCGGTACGGCGCTATTGTCACTGTTTGTGATGAAAAAAGTAGTCGGAAATAAATTTGATGCGCGAGATGTAGCAGTGATTATCTGCATGATATTTTCGTTGAATTTGGTATTTTTTACTTTAGTACCGGTGACTGTAGACAGGTCGGTTACCGTTTTTATTTTGCAGGAAATTGGAAAAAATCGGAATGTTACGAAGGAACAAATGCAGAAAGATTTATATACCGATTACATAGTGCGCCAAAAAGCTGTGGAACGGCGTTTTTACGAACAACAAAAAAGCGGGACCGTTGCAAAAGGTAAGAAGGGCTATTTTCTTACACCACAGGGAGAAAGCCTCCTGTCATCGTTCGCGGTAATAAGAACGCTGTTTCACATTAAGCAGTAGTAGAATTTAGTGTGTTTTTTTAAAAATCATAACTTTTGGATGGTCGGATACGGTAAATGTTTCATCGGAAGAGAAATCATTAATTTTGAAATTAATGAAAGGAATAGTTGGATATTCGACAAATTCAGCTACCTTCGAAAATCCGAGTTTTCCCGAGAACAAATCTTTGTAATACCGCGCGGTAATCGGGTAGCACCTATATGAAGGAAGTTTTTTGCAATCTGTTAGCTTCTGCAATGGGATATAAAGTCTTTTTGAGGCAATAATGATGTAGTCGCTTGTCTTTAACTTCTGATTTATTTCTTGCCATTTAGCGGGTGTATCCCTGTCGTATAGCGGCAGAGTAATTTGTTGGTAGTTCATCATCCCATATACGGGCAATGCATCGTCCCAATGTTCGACTGCCAGGCTACTTCCATACGGTATATTGTTGTTTATCCAGTTCGATGCTTGAATTCTGGTGTTTGGTTTTGTGTAGATTGTGATGAAAGAGACGGGATACAGGAGAACGATTATTAAAAACAAAAAGAGCATGAATTTTTTTGTAGCGTAATTTACGGGTTTAAAGTGGGTTAATATCTGTTCCGAAATAAGCCATCCGCAAAATAGCGCAAGAATAGGATAAATAGGAAGCATGTATCTCATCCAGCCTACGGCAAAACTTCCGAAAAGAATAAAATAAAATAAGAAATAGACAATGACAATGACGGTTTGCAATGACTGAACGCCTTTTTTTAGTGTTGACCTGAAAAGCTTGATAAACCCCAACAAGAAAAAGATGCCCATTAGTGGGCCGACTCCCCATAGAAAAATGTTGAGAAATTCATACAGAAAAGGTATTTTTCCAACATATTGCAATGTATAAGGAAAAACGAAAGGGTCTTTTGACATTTGAGATTGTGCTACCGTTTGTTTTACAAACTCTTGAAAATCTATTAAAGCGTATGGCTGAGTTACGACAAATATTAGAAGGGTCGTTGCCACAAAAAGGAATATTTTCTTGAGTAAGTATAATTGTGCACCCCTTTTTTTAGATGAACGAAAAAGAAGAATAAAAAAAAGTCCAAATATCAATGGAAAAATTACGAAAGCACTTATCTTTGTGGCAAGCGCAAGTCCGTAAAAAAGACCTAGGAAAACAAAGAGTGTACTACTCCGGTTATTTGCTATAGAAACCAGTAAAAGGAGCACCCCCGTCATAAAGAAGGTAAGCATGGTGTCAACCGTAAAGAAGTGAGAAGACTGAATGGGGAAAACAAAAAGAGCGTATGAGAGAGCAGCAAAAAGACCGGTCCTTTTTGAAAAAATAGACGATGCCAAGAGGAAAACAACAAATATTGTAAAGGTATCGAATGATGCGGAGATAATCCTCCCGACGACATACATCTGCGAATACTCTTTAAAAGCAGGATCTATATGGGAAGCAAGTTCGGAAAAAAACCTTAAAATGTAGAGGGGAAAATTTCCATAGGCAAAAAAATGAGGATTAAGCTGACTTGCAGGTGAAAGAAATTCATTTAAATTCTTGGGAAACTGCAGGGGAACGGTAAACATGACTATTGCCCGTTCGTCAGGATGAAAATAAAACCCGCTGTCCCAATTGACATTAAATGTTCTGAAGTAAAATCCGACAATTATTATAAGAAGAAGATATATATATGTTGAGAATTTATTCTTTAGCGCGATGAGAGAGTTAAATAACAAGAAGTGCGGATTATTTTTTTTTGAATTCTTTTTCTTCTTCATTAGTCTATTAATTATCGCCCTTTTTTTTAAAAATATAAACGGTTGGTCTATCAAATATATTTACGGTTTGTTCATACGAATAGACAGGGCTTCCGGAATATAAAATAGTGCAAAGCACATCGCAGGGTGTTTCGTAAATCTTGGTAAAACTTCCTTTGTTCTCAAAAAGTCTTTTATAGAATTGACTGCTTTTTGGGAACAATTGGGGGGTCATAAGTCTGGATTGAACAATTCTTTGACTTGGCAAAATGATATATCGAGACAACTTAAGTTCTTTTTCTAATTCTTTCTCCTTCTCCTTTATATCATCGAGTTGATAAAAATCGAATATTTTAATAGCCGAAAAATGCGGGTTAAAAGGGGTAATTCCCAAATCAAATGGCTCTGTCAAAATTTTCGCGTCGGACCGGATATTATTTCTAGCCCAAGAAACGGCTTCCAGCCGTGTATCGGTATCGACCAAAACTACTTTAAAGTATGCCAAGGAATAAAAAAGAGAAATGAAGACAAGTGCGACAGTGAGATAAATAGAATATCTTTTCTTTTTGAATTTTGCAAAAAGCTCAATTCCTTTAGCAAGGAATAGGTAGATAAAAGGGAGAGTCGGAATATAGTACCTTGTCCATTTGACAAAAAGAAAGGCTTGCGAGAAAAAAGACAAAAGAAGAAAAAGTATAATCAATACCATTTTTTGATTCTTAGTTTTCCATGTATCCTTAATGACAAATGGTGTGACGATGACCGCTAATAGAGCAACAAAAGGGTTAAGAAGAAACGGAAAAATACGAAGTAATTGAAAGAGGCCGGGAATAGACTGAATGAAGGATTGAGTGTAAAAGACAATATATTTACCCAACGCTACTCCGGATTCGTAATTCATGCTATTTAAAAAACCGGTATTATCGAACCAATAATAAGGAGATGTGAAGAATAGGGTAATGAAAGGAATGCTAAAAATGAATACAAGTTTCATTACGAGTTTTTCTATGAGAAGAAAGGTTTTCTTTTTTTTCTTTCTTATTCTTTCAACGTCGTAAAAAATGATAATGGAAAGACAGAGAGGCAAGTAAGCGAGGGATGAAATTTTAATTGAAAGTAGAAATCCAAGAATTATACTTCCAAATATAATATAAGCATTGCTGAATGTTTCAAGGTATCGTATGAGAGCATACAGCAAAAGTAAAGTAAAAAAAGTCAACCATATTTCAAATGTACCAAAGTGAGTATATTGAATGAGCCCCACGCTAAATAATGAGAGAAGTAAACCGATGGTTGCCAATTTTTGCCCACCGACTTTTTTTCCGACCGTATATATGAGTTGGAGCATAAGGATGCTTAAGAAAAGTGAAAAAATCCTGGAGATAATAACCGCATCTTCAAATGGTACGATTGTAGGTTGAGACGAGCTGTGGTGTAAGAAATTGCGGATCACGTTGGAGGTAACTCCGAAAAAATAAATAGAATAGATTGGAAGTGTTCCGTAAGCATAAAAATGCGGGTTAAGTTGTTGGGGGTACGAAAGTCCGCTGACCGCACTTGCAATATTTCTTTCATCCGGATGAAAGAAATAAGGACTACCCCATGATAAATGATAAGACCGCAGAAAAATCCCAACAAACACCAACAGTATAAGAATTTTCTTTGCGACATCCGGGAGACTATTTCTCATTTTCTATATAGTCAGAAATCTTTTTGCCTAACTCGACTGCATAATTTGTTCCCCTATCCCATGGATACACTTGCTGAATATTGGCAAGGTATACATCTTTTAACGGGGTACTAAATGAGGGAATCTGCCTGGAATAATGGGGAGGAATAATAGGCTGAGCGAAAAAAGCCTTAAAAACCTTTTTTCCTATTATTGTTTTTTTATAGCCGGGGTTGATTTTATCAAGGTAAGGATGATAGAGGTCAAGTAATTCATTCTCGTCCATCGAAAATTTCCTGTCGGTGGTTGGATTATAATTCCCGACATATAAAAGGCGCTCTCCGTTATATGATTTTGAGTTCATGAAATTTGTGTGTTCGACAACCGCCAGAATTGGAGATTTTATATCGCACATATTAAGCCAATACGTTCCATCTTTCATAAATTGTTTTGAGAGACGAAGGACTAAATTTATCGCACCTATCCCTTTAAGACGAGTAAGTGAGTCAACGTATTTTTTGGGAAGAGTGGGGGCAATTTTAATGAACAAGGGTGTCGGAACGGTTACAATAATTTTATCAAATACTTCTTCTTGGGTTTTGTTGTTCCTTTGGAATGTTATTCGTGGGATTTTTTTTGCGTCAATACCAAGCACTTCGGTTTCATGATGAATCACAACATTATTTTTTAATAGTACTTTTTCAAGATGATTTGCAAAATTGAGAAATCCACCTTCAGGGTACGCAAGACTCGGGGTGCGCTTGTAGATTCTTGCCCAAAACCACGCCAACGAAACAGAAGGTGCATAGTTGCCTAATTTATTTACCATCAATGGTTCCCATATCGTTCTATAGCTTTTTTCGCCCATAAATTTTTTAAGGTAAGGAACGGCTCTGTAATTTTCTAACGGTTTCCATAGGGGGTTATATTTAAGAAGAGCTAGTGCTATTCCGGTTCGGAACCTGTCAATAATAGGAATTTTCGGAAATTTTAACAATGAGACCGGAGAGTCAAGTTGATAAATATTTCCTTCAACAAATGACGATGTTTTCGGTCTTTTTATGATGACTTTGTGATTAATTTCGTTAGCCAATTCAAGAACGCTCCTATCATTCGTAAACCAATGGTGGTAGTGTTGTTCAAGAGTCCAGTCCCACCCCCGTTCTTTGTATCCGATTGCAAGTCCACCTGGTAATTTATCCTTTTCAATAACGGTCACCACATGACCCTTTTTTTGTAAATAGTAGGCCGCTGCGAGCCCGGTAAAGCCGGCACCGATTACACAGATTTTCATGTTTTTAGACTATAACAAAATGAGTTAAGAAAACAAGCGCGTGATTACCTCTAAAGAGCAAACAGCAACACGGTGCCTGCGAGGATAAGAAAAACCGAAATTCCTGTAAGCACAACCGTGTTTTCTGCTCCTCCCGGCTTTTCAATTGGGGGAAGCTTTGTGGGAGTGTAATAAACGGTTGGTTTCATCGTCGGAAGTGAGGTTGGAGTAGCGGTAGCCGTGGGGGTAGCAGAGGGAGAAGCAGACGGTGAGACAGAGGGAGTGACGCTTGGCGTTTTTGTTGTAGGGGTCGGCGTTTTAGTCGGAGTAGGAGTTGATGTGGCGGTTGGCTTTATGGATGGTGTTGCAGACGGAGTTGCGCTTTCGGCCACTTGGGAACCCTGAGGGAATATCGTAAAGTTTCTTGTAAGGCTGACTTTAGGATTGTTTGGATCTGTGGTGGTTATTGTTAGAGAGTGTTTTCCTTGAGGGATCCCATTTGGAGTTTGATATGACCAAGAACCATCCGCCTTTACTATCAGTTGTTGCTCGGCAACGCCAGGAATTGTGAGTGTCAGACTTGAGTTGGGATACGATGTTCCCGTGAAGAATGGGCGTTGGTCTATAAATGACTCTCCTTGTTTGGGACTAATGATATCAACGGTTTTTCCGTTTGTGGGTAAAGATACATTAAGTTGAGAACTTGAGGTAGATACCTCTTCGGTAAGTTGATTAAAAATGTATTGTTGCAAAAGCGTTACCGGCGGTAAATTTTGGGCAACTTGGAATGTGGCGGTAACCTGAGCTTTCATTGTCTGCCGAAACACGGAAATTGAGAACACGGTTTCGTTTTTTAAGATAATGTAATCACTGCTTGAAAGATTTCTCAATGAATTTGTCGGAAGAATAAATTCTCCTTTGGAATCCGTGATTGCAGAGACATTCTGCGATGCATCGGTTTTTGCAACGATAACGCTATCGCTTCCGATTGTCCCGTCGGGCAATAATATTTTTCCAAAAAGCGGATTTTGATTTGGAGGGAGAGAAGAAATTGTTTTTCCCGTTTTAACGGTATATAAAGGATTGGCATATTCTCTTCCACCCACAAGAAGTTTGAAGGCATACGATGTTTCGGAAGACAAATTCGGTACTGTAATGTGATGGGAATAGTATTTTCCTTGAGCTCCGGTTTTTTTGTCCCTATCATCTAGCACAATGGAATTTCCTGTTTTTGCATCATTAATAGTAACAACAGCGTCTACCTGTCCCGATGTAGTAAAGACCGCCGTAAATGAAGTATCGGTTATATTTGTAAGTGAAAAGTTTTGCGGTTCGGTATCGGGAGCTGCTTTTCCAATATAAAAAACCCCTTTCTGAATGAGAAGTGTTGAAATCCCGATAACTGCCATAAGAACAACAAGTGCAAATACTGTTGGAATTCTTCTATTGAATAACCCTTTTTTCATATCATTGTTGTCCGGTAGGCACGATTTGAGGTGTTACTGTTGGTGTAGCGCTGACTGACGCAATAAGTGTTATTTGTATGGTAGGAGACGGAGTAATTGTTGTTGTTGCGCTTGCATCTTGTGAGTCTGATGAGACTATCTCGCTTTTGCCCCCGATAACAACATCAATTGTTTTGCGTTTCTTTAAATCATTAAGTGTCTTTTTATCAAAAGAGGCGGGAATGGGAACGACATGCGCCTGTGTCGTTTGGGATATGGAAGACAATTGATAGTTATGCCATACGGTAAGGGCAATTATGATTACTACAGCAAATGTGCTGAATCCTGAGAGAAGTACTAAGTTTTTTAGCATATTGTTATGGTCGGTAAAAATAAGCTCTACCGGTAATCGAAGCTGCAAAGACGTTTAAGACTTGTTTTCCGGTTTGGAGTTTTTCGATGCCTATTATTCTCCCCATATTTACAAGGGCGGAGATGAAAGAATTTACATCTTTTTCAGACCCTTCTACGTTGATTATAAAAGTGTAAGAAAAAATTGGTTTATTTGGATTTTTTGCCGGGTAAAGTTCCATGAGCCCCGTGTCTACCTTTTTAACGATAAGATTGTTTTGAATAGAAAGCTTCTCAAGTTGTCTTGTTAGTTCTGCTACTTTCGGACTTTGCGGTATGGCACTATCGATAAGAGTAAGATCGGGTTGTATTTCTACATATTGAGCACTCAAAGATTTTAATGCCTCGTTTTTTTGCTGTAGTTCTTTGAGGGCAATTTTTTCCTCATTATATTTTTTGTTGAGATCCGAAATGGTTGTTACGGTCGGGCCTATGGCAAAAATACCGAAAAAGGAGAAGGCAAGCAGGGAGAATATTACGTAAAGGTATGCTGTTGCGCGTTGTTTATTCTGTTTTGCATTCAACAGTAAATTTCCTTTCGCAATAAGTTCTTTTATTTCCTGATTGATTTTATCTGCGTTTTTAAACATATTATTGGGTTGCCGTATTTACAGGTGAATCTATTGTTTTGATATCGATACGGCTTTTAAAACGGACACCCGCGTCAATCGTACTTACTTCTTCGATAGATATGGAAGCAACTATTGGGAACTTTTTCAAATTATTCATAAAATCGGTAAGAGTTACTATCGAAAAAGTTGTTCCGTCTACCAATATGCTTTTATTGCTTATTGACAAGGTTGTAGAAAAAAAAGTTCCTGCGGAGATTGCCTTAATAACCTCGTTCATTATTTGAATTTTTTCCGATGTTTCACTTGTCGTTGTTTTTATATCTTTTAATCGTTCCTGAATACTTCTGTAAGTTTTTTCGTCTGCGGATTGCGCTGCAATATAGACTTCTTGTGTTTTTATTTGGTCATGGAGGTCAACGATTTGTCTATCTATTACGAACCGATACCCCAAGGCACCAAGTGCTACCAGTTCGATGCCGACGATTATCGCCCTGCCGGCATCAATGGTCCAGCCATATACAACTTTTCCAACAGTCTGTTTGCCGGCGGAACTAAGATTGATGTTTATTTTGGGGGATGCTTTTTTTGCCATATCACAAACAACAAATCCGACTTTTGTCGTTTTGCTGCTATGAAATCAGTTTAA
>CAZMSF010000016.1:0-13389 GCA_964568885.1 uncultured Gammaproteobacteria bacterium | reverse complement strand
TTTATTGCTGATTTTATAACTGGCATAATATAAGGTCCTGTCTAGATTGTTTTGCAACACATTCTTTGAATATTGTAAACAGAACTTGGTTATTCTAACATGGATAATGAGCAAATTCAAGAAAAGGAGCCTCAAAAGTGATTTCGTTTTTGTTTGTCGACAATTATCGGCTAAAATAAAAAGCGATATAAGTTATATCAAAGATGTGTGTATCTTGGGATCAACAGATTTTGCTGTGGGGCTGAGAAGCAAAAGTCATGAGCCCGTACAACTTCATAATAGAATTCATGGTAAAGGACATTTTTAAAAAGGGACTTCAAGCGTTGACCCAAAAACAATCAAACATTTTTACGGCTGCCTTTTTTATCGTAGCAACAACGATATTCGGGCAAATTTTGGGCATCCTTAAATATCGTCTTTTGGTAGCGCTTTTTGGAGCATCAAGCGATTTGGGTGTATTTCTCGCGTCGTTTAGGGTTCCTGATTTTTTATTTCAAATTTTTATAACAGGAGCTTTATCAACTTCGTTTATTCCCTTATTTTCGGATTTTATCTCTCAACACAAAAAAGACGAGGCAAATAAATTTACTTCTGCAATTCTCAATTATGGCATCCTCGTTTTCGTCATCATTTCGCTTTTTATCATTGTGTTCTCGCACCCGTTGGCAAAAGCGGTTGCTCCGGGTTTTTCGGAAAGAGAGCTTGGTCTCATGGCCAATCTGATGATTATTATTCAGATATCCGAAGTATTTTTTATTGTCGGGACCGTTTTTTCAGGGGTGCTCCAATCCTATCAGCATTTTCTTATTCCGGGAATTGCATCGGCTCTCTATAACTTAGGAATAATCATTGGAATCACCGTTCTTTCAGGGGTATTTCATCTCGGAATATATGGGGCAACATTGGGAGTCGTAATTGGTTCATTTTTCTTTTTTGCTACACAACTTCCGCTTCTGAAGGGTACCGGGTTTTCCTACCGGTTTACATTGCATAGAGATGAGGCGGTGAAAAAAATTGCGAAACTTATGATTCCGCGCTCGCTTACCTTACTCGTTACGCAAATTGCAATAACGGCAAATGTTTTTTTTGCTTCCTTTACCACCTCTCGCGGACTTGTTGTTTTGGAGTTGGCGCAAACCCTTATGCTTGCCCCGGTCCTTTTATTCGGTCAGTCAATCGCCCAAGCATCGTTTCCTTCACTTTCAATGAAATCAAAAGATCCGAAGGAATTCGTTTCAATTTTTGTTTCATCCCTCAATCAAATCATGTACCTAACGCTTCCAATCAGCGCGCTTTTGGTAGTTTTGAGGGTTCCTGTTGTAAGACTTTTCTTTGGAGCACAGCGTTTTGATTGGGACGCAACGGTTCTAACCGGCTTGACTCTTGCGCTTTTGGGTATCTCTATTGCGGCGCAGAGCGCTATTTACCTTTTTTCACGGGCGTTTTTTGCACTGAAAGATTCACAGACGCCATTCTTTATTACACTTTTTTCAGTATTGGTGAATGTTTCTCTTTCGTATTATTTCATTTTAATTTTAAAGCTGCCTGTTTATTATTTGGGAATCTCGTTCACTATTGGCAACATTATGAGTTTTATCCTTCTTCTCATAACTCTTAACGCAAAAATTACGTTGCCAAAACTTGAGATAGTTATTACTACGATGAAAATTTTGACGGCAACGTTTGTGATGGGAGTAGCGCTTTATATCCCCATAAAACTTCTCGACCAACTTGTTTTTGATACAACAAGAACCGTCAATTTATTGATATTAACGGGTATTGCATCGGTGACCGGAATTGTGGCATACATATTTTTCACCTGGCTTCTTGATATTAAAGAAGCATATTACATAATTGCCGTAGTTAAGCAGTTTAAAGACAAGGATAAGATTATAAAGCAAATCGGAGAACTCCTCGAAGGTTCAAAAGTGAACCCATAATCTGCTTTTCCTGATATAATGCACTCTACGTATGAATAATATTAGTAACTTTGCCATCATATTTCGTTTGCACTCATATGACAGCAAATTTTAACTATGAATAATATTAGGAACTTTGCCATCATTGCCCATGTTGATCATGGCAAATCAACGCTTGCAGACCGGTTTTTAGCTATGACCGGAACTGTTACGGGGAAGGATTTGGCGCAAGAACAATTTTTGGATAGCAATCCAATCTCTCGCGAGCGTGGTATAACGATAAAGTTGGCTCCTGTTCATATGAAATACACGGTTAACGGGCAGGATTATATTCTTAATCTCATCGATACCCCCGGGCACGTCGATTTTTCATATGAAGTTGTAAGGACATTGTATGCCTGCGAAGGTGCGATTTTGGTTGTTGATGCGACAAAGGGAATACAAGCCCAGACTGTTTCACACTTCAACGTGGCAAAAAGCTTGGGTTTGACTATCATTCCTGTCGTTAACAAAGTAGACCTTGATAGCGCGGAGGTTGAAAGAGTTGAAAGCGAAATTGTTGAGTCTTTTGGTTTTGCCAAGGAGGAAATATTACGGATTTCTGCAAAAACCGGATTAGGCGTCGAGGAACTGACGGCAAAGCTTATCGAAAAAATTCCACCACCACATGGCTCAGACAACGATAAAACACAAGCATTGATTTTTGATTCAAAGTACGATGAGCACAGAGGTATTGTGATTTTTGTGAGAGTAAGAAACGGTGAAATTCGAAAGGGTGAGGAGATAGTATTCCTTTCGGATAATTCAAAGGCGCTTGTTATGGACGTCGGGTTTATGGCTCCCACCTTTTCCTCATCGAGTAGCTTGAAAAGCGGTGATGTGGGGTATGTTATTACTAACATCAAAGACATAACCCAAGCAAAAGTGGGAGATACGATGACTCTTTCCAAAAATCCGGGGGAAAGCCTGCCCGGATACAAAGAACAGAAGCCATTCGTATATTTATCAATTTATCCGACGTCTTCCTCCGATTTTCAAAATCTACGAAAAGCGCTTTATTCATTAAAATTGACGGATGCCGCATTGGTTATTGCGCCGGATTATTCCACTATTTTTGGGTCCGGATTTAGATGTGGTTTTTTGGGACTTTTGCATTCACAGATTGTAATGGAGAGGCTCGAGAGAGAATATGCCCTTGACGTGTTCTCCGCGCCTCCCTCTATTCTTTATTTGGTTGATGGGGTTGAAGTATCATCGCCAAAGGATTTTGATATTTCAAAAAATGATATTAAAGAACCATTTATTATTGGTGAGGTTTATACCCCTGCTCAATATCTAGGTGGTATACTTGATTTGGTGTACAAAGGCCGTGGAACAGAAGGCGACGTTACATATTTTGGAAACCAGGTCAAAGTGACTTTTGAAATGCCGCTTTCAAATATCGTGTATGACTTTTACGACAAATTAAAGTCGGTGTCTGCGGGATATGCGTCTTTTGATTATGATTTTCTTGATTACCGAAATTCCGATTTGGAAAGGGTAGATATTTCAGTCAATGACTTAATAGTGCCCGAGCTTTCTTTTATCGTCCACAAAAGTATCACCGACAGTTTTTCAAGAAAAATTGTTGAAGCCCTTTCAAAATCAATACCAAAACATAGTTTTCAGATTGCAGTGCGAGCGCAGGTCGGAGGAAGAATTATTGCTTCCGAGAAAATTGGTGCATATATGAAAGATGTTACCGGAAAGTTGTATGGAGGAGATAGAACACGAAAAGATAAATTGCTTGACAAGCAAAAAGAGGGAAAGAAAAAAATGAAATCAATCGGACGCGTAAACGTTCCCAAAGAAGCATTCATGAGTATTCTCAAAGTTTAGAGTTTTTCTACTTTTGAGAAAAAGTTAGAGTGCAAGAAGAAATACTCCTGCAATAATTGCAAGCACAACGCCGCCGATAATTCCAATTGTTTGTCCAATACTTCCCGACGGAGCGAGAGTTGGGGTGTTTGTAGGGATAGACGTTGCAATAGGGGCGAGCGTTGGCGTTGCTGTAGGGGCGGTTGTTGCAATAGCCCCACTAACCGCCATGGGTTGGCTACAAACAGAACTGACAGCCCCCGAATTATCAGTAAAAACCGCAGTTGCAGTAAAGTTTCCTCCCGAATTGTAAGTGTGTGCAAGCTGTGCGGAAACCGATGCAGTACCAAGGCCTGCGACAACATCTTGAGAAGTGCCGTCCCCAAAATTAAATGTCGCCTTTGAAACGGTTCCGTCGGTATCCCGTCCTATTGCGGTAAGCGTAACAGACAAAGGTGCAGAGCCCGATGAGGTTGAGGATGAAAGGTTAATACAAACCGGTGATTTGTTGGTAGATAAGGTCGGCACGGCAGTTGGAGAAACTGTTATGGTAGTACTTGGGGAGGGGGATGTGGTAAGTGTTACGCCCGGGGAGGGGGACGTTCCATTGCAAGTTTTAGGAGTAATGGACAGTTGCAGGCCGGATGAATTGCCCGCATTATATACGTTTTCCGCCTGTCCGTCTTGGTTTGAGAGAGAGTATACTTTTGTGCCTGCAGAGTCTATGTCAAGTCTGATAACTCCATTTGAGGGCGCAATAGGTTTAATGGTGATGATTGCAAGCTCCGTAGTCGTTGAAATCGCATTCACGCTGTCTGAGCCTGCGGTTCCGATTCCAATTGTTAGATTCATTCCGTCCGGCGTCGAATCGGGACCTTTTGTCACCTGAAAGGTGCTTTTGGCGGGAGCGATGTCGATGTCAAATTTTGCCTTATCCCACTTTAGAGCAAGTTGCACGCGGCTTACGATGTTTTGGCCGGGATTGACGATAAGTTTGGTTTTTTGAGTGTTGTCGCATTGGTCGGCTGTCAGGCTTGGCGGATTGAAGGAAAGCGTGGTTGTTGGGGCGGCACTTCCACGAGTTGAGGTCTGATTTTTAATAAAGTAAAGAGCGATAGGGATTACCAAAAGGAGGAAAGCCAGATTGCCGAGGAGAAAGTACTTGTTTTTAAATATATTCATGCCACTACCATCAACAGGCAAAAAAGCCTGCAATACACGATGATATTAGCGTAGAAGATTTATGGTTTTTTTGCAAGCGAACAAAAACCTAATTAGCAATCCCCTTGACAAATTGATAACTATTTTGTATAAATATGACCGCAGCTATCTGCAATTTCCGATACTAGTAAAGCTGTTGTTAATATGGCAAAAATGACACAGGAAAATATAACACCGCTTTTTTCAAATGTTCTTATAAAACCCGTTGATGCGGAATCGAAGACCGCGTCAGGCATCATCATTCCGGATACCGTTAAAGAAAAACCCCAGGTCGGCCTTGTTATGGCTATCGGTGAAGGACATATTTCACCCAAAGGGGATAAAGAAAAAATGGTTGTAAAAGTCGGAGACAAGGTAATGTACAAGAAGTGGGGAGGAAATGAAGTAAAAGTTGGGAATGAAGAATGGACAATTGTCGAGCAAAAAGATATACTCGCAATTCTTGGATGAGTTTATACCGATAACTCTTGTTCAAATGTCCAACTGGCCATTTGAACTGAGACTCTCGGTATAATATGCTCGCAAGGACTTAAATTAATAGAAAGGCTCACATATTATGGCAAAACAAATTAAATACGGTGAAGAAGCCCGAAAAGCACTAAAAACGGGAGTCGATAAATTGGCAGACGCAGTTGTCACAACGCTTGGGCCGAAGGGTCGAAATGTTGCAATTGACAAGAAATGGGGAGCTCCTAATGTTATCCATGACGGAGTGAGTGTTGCAAAAGAAATCGAACTTGAAGATCCATTTGAAAACATGGGCGCACAGCTTGTCAAGGAAGCAGCTTCAAAGACAAATGATGTTGCAGGAGACGGAACGACGACCGCAACTCTTCTTGCGCAGGAAATAATTAACCACGGATTTAAATATGTAGCAGCCGGCGCAAATCCGATGATTCTTAAAGTCGGAATGCAAAAGGCTGTTGATGCGACAATTGAGGAAATCAAGAAAATGACAAAAGAAGTGAAGGGTGATGATGTTTTGAAGGTTGCAACGATTTCTGCACAGGATGAAAAGATCGGAAAACTTATTGCCGAGGCTTTAGAAAAAGTAGGAAAAGATGGGATAGTCACAGTTGAAGAGGGTCGGGGAATCGAATTCTCAATCGATTACAAGGAAGGAATGGAATTTGACAAAGGATACGCATCGGCCTATTTTGCGTCTAATTCGGACACGATGGAGGCGGAAATTGACGATGCATACATTCTTATTACCGATAAAAAAATCGGAAATCTTCAGGAACTTCTTCCTTTCCTTGAGAATTTCGTCAAAGTTTCCAAAAACCTTGTGTTGATTGCAGATGACATTGAGGGTGAGGCTTTGGCTACACTTGTACTCAACCGGCTAAAGGGAGTTATCAATGTTTTGGCTGTCAAGGCTCCCGGATTTGGGGATAGAAGAAAAGCAATGCTTGAGGATATCGCACTTTTGACAGGTGGAACCGTAATTTCTGAGGACATGGGGCGAAAGCTTGAAAGTATCACGGTTGAGGATTGTGGACGTGCAGACAAAGTGAAATCGACTAGCGAAAGCACCCAGATAATTGGAGGCAAAGGAGACAAAAAGGTCGTGGCAGCACGAATAGACTCAATCAAAAAAGAAATCGCAAAGTCCACTTCGGATTTTGACCGCGAAAAACTTCAAGAACGACTTGCAAAACTTGCAGGGGGAGTTGCAGTAATCAATGTCGGTGCGGCAACCGAGATTGAAATGAAAGAGAAAAAAGAAAGAGTCATCGATGCGGTAGCAGCAACAAAAGCAGCTCTTGAAGAAGGGATTGTTGCCGGTGGCGGAGTAACTCTTCTTAAGTCCCGGGTGGTTCTTCCGGCCGTTAAGGACAAGCTTACAACCGACGATGAGAAGCTCGGAGTAGATATTCTGTTCCAGGCATTGGAAGCTCCTTTAAGAAGAATTGCAAAAAATTCGGGTGCCGATGACGGTTGGGTCCTAAGAACTGTTGAGGAAGCAGGCAAAGATGCAAAGAACAAAGACTACGGATTCAACGCGGCAACTCTCGGTTTTGGGTCGATGATTGCAGCAGGTGTCATAGACCCGGCAAAAGTTACTCGCTCAGCGGTTCAAAACGCCGCATCTGTTGGCATGATGGTCCTAACAACTGAAGCTTTAGTTACCGATCTTCCTGAAAAGAAAGAACCTGCAATGCCCGGTGGCGGAATGCCTGGAATGGGCGGCATGGACTACTAAATCATCCTTTAGGGTTTAGCCTTTAGCGATTAGGTAATCTTCAGAAAGACTATTTTCTTCCTTTATACTTAATACTTAATTCTTTATACTAATTATTGAGTTATGCTTGATGCGCATTGTCATATGCAGTTTGAGAAATTCGAAGGTGATTCGGACGCGGTTATTCGTGACGCTATTTCAAAAGGAGTAACAATCATTGTTAATACAGGGACTTCAATCGATTCTTCAAAAAAAGCGGTTGATTTGGCTGAAAGATACCCCGAGCTTTTTGCAATAGTCGGAATTCATCCCCACCACGCTGATAAAACTGATGAAAAGTTTGAGGGGTTACCGCCGGTTGATTGGCTCGAGCAGCTTGAAGAATTAGCAAAACATGAAAAGGTAATCGGAATTGGAGAGGTAGGGATGGATTTTTGGAACTACCGGACAAATGGAATAGTGCCGGTTGACCTTCAGGAGGATGCATTCAGAAAGCAAACAGAATTGTCGATACAACTTTCTCTGCCACTTCAAATTCACACCCGTCTTGCATGGGATGACACATTAACTATTCTGAGCGACTATAAATCACAATTACAAAATCCGCCCGGTATGTTCCATTGTTTTTCCGGAAGCATTGAATTTACAAAAAAAGTGTTGGATTTAGGATTTTACGTTGGGTTTGATGGAAATATTACATATGGAGGTGTTCCGCCCGGAGAAACAACGGCGCTTGTTGATCTTGTTAAGTATGTCCCCGTAGAGAGAATTCTTACAGAGACAGATAGTCCTTTCTTGTCTCCAATACCCTTTAGAGGCCAAAGAAATACCCCTTCTGCTATTCCGCTTATAGTAGAGTTCATTGCCAACACAAAGGGAATTTCATATAATACATTAGAAGCTCAAATTGAGCGTAATTTTGAAACCGTTTTTAAAGTGAGAAGCCATGCATCAAACACTCGATAGATTATTTACGCGCTACCCCATAAAGTCCAGGAGAGCCCTTGAGATAATACCTCCTATCATTGCATTGTTTCTTATAACGATGCCTTTGTGGGGGGCGTACTTTTTCCCAATTGCACTTTCCTATTTCATCATCTTTTTTGATGTGTATTGGTTCTATAAGTCGGTACATCTGGTGGTGATGTCCTTTATCGCGGCACGGAAAATTAGAAGCGCCGAGCATACAGACTGGTTAAGCCGGGCAGAGCAGTTTCCTAATTTCTCAAAAATTGCGCATCTAATTGTCATCCCCAGTTATAAAGAAAGTTACGAAAAAATTAAGGAGACGCTTGAGAGTATCAGAGAGCAATCATTTCCAAAAAAACAAATTTATATTTACATGGCGTTTGAGGCTCGAGAAGACAATGTGTCTTTAAAAGGAGAGAGGTTGAAAAAGGAATATGAACAAATTTTTGGAGGGTTTTATTATACATTGCATCCCGATTTGCCCAACGAGGTAAAAGGAAAATCGTCCAATCAGGCTTACGCTGCAGCCGATGCATATAACACACTTGTTAAGTCACGGAAGCTTGACATTAACTTTATGACAGTAACTTCAGCCGATGCGGATGTTTTATTCGATAAAGCATTCTTCTCATATCTTGCCTACTCTTTCTTGACCGTTAAAGATCCTCTTTACACTTTTTGGCAGTCAGCAAATGTCACTTACAATAATTTTTGGCAGGTTCCCTCATTTACGAGAGTCATTTCATTCTTTGGAAGTCTTTGGAGAACATCTGTTCTAGTTCAGCATGCACGTCTTGTCCCAAATTCGGTGTATTCACTGTCATACAAATTATTAATGGAAATCGGGAACTGGGATGTGGATGTTATTCCTGAAGATTATCGTGTATTTTTCAAGGCGTTTTTCAAAACAAAAGGACGGGTTATGGTCGAGCCCATATTTCTCAAAACTTCCATGGATGCTGCCCAGTCTTATTCATATCGAAAAAGCCTTATGAATAAATACCATCAAGAAAGGCGGTGGTCTTGGGGAGTAGCGGATGACGCGACATACGTAAAATGGTATCTTACCGTCCCTAATGTTCCCTTCTTGAGGAAGACGATGTTGGTTTTCAATGTTCTTATAGACCACATCCTCTGGCCCGTTAACTGGTTTATTATTACAGTGTCGGCAAATCTTGTTGCGCTTGTTAACCCTGTTTTTACAAGGACAAGCTTGGGATATACGCTCCCACAAATTTCGGCGTTTATTCTTACTCTTTGTTTGTTGTCAATTCTGGCAATGATTTATGTCGACTACACACTGGGGCCTAAAAGAAATCAGGGAAAACATTCACGCATTCGAAAATTTCTTTTTCCCCTGGAATTCCTTTTTATGCCGGTTGCGGGTTTTTTCTTGTCCGCTCTCCCGGCTCTTATTTCTCACATACAGCTTATTATAGGAAAGCGGCTTGAATATAAAGTTACGGAAAAAGTCTAGCATGCGTGATATTGTTGTTCGGATTTATCACAGTAAGCCGATATTTAACCATAGGACCGCTTGGTTCTTGCTCCTCATTTGTTTTATCTTTGCAATACTTCGTATCCCTTCTCTCATAGAGCCCCATTGGTATGGAGATGAAGGAATATACCAAGTCGTAGGAAGGGCAATAGATTCGGGACGAATTCTTTATAAAGAAATATGGGACAACAAGCCTCCCGTTCTTTATCTTCTTTACGCATCAGTGTACGGTAATTTATTTGGAATTAAACTTCTATCACTGCTTTCGGGTCTCTCGTCTGTCATCGTATTTTTTATGCTTGCGAGCAAATTATTTAAGAAAAATAAGTCCCGCTATCTTTCAACAATTTGCTATGCATTTTTTTTTGGGTTACCAATTCTGGAAGGAAATATTGCGAATGCGGAAAACTTTATGTTGCTGCCGACTATTGCAGCCGGATACTTCGTTCTTCGCTACACCGAACACAAAAAATTCGTTTTTCTTGTTTTTTCAGGGTTACTGTTGGCATTCTCCTTCGTTACGAAAGTTGTAGCAATCTTTGATTTTCTCTCTTTTTTCACATTCCTTTTCCTCGTCAACACGGGCGATGTCAAGAAAACCCTAAAGCCGATGCTCTCTTACTTTTTTATTTATATTTCGTTAATGGTTTTATTTGCATGTTACTTCTTTCTTCGCGGGTCATATGGGGAATACTTAAGTTCGGTATTTTTCCAAAACATCTCATACGTTGGAGAAGAAAACCATTTAGTATTTCCCTTAGGAATGTTACTTATCAAAACAATAATTCTCGTGGGTGCGGTTGGATTTATTATTTTCAACAGAAAACGGTTTAATGCTACCATGCTATTTCTTTATCTGTGGGTCGCATTTTCCGTTTATAACGCCTTTTTTTCCGAACGGCCATATACTCATTATTTGCTCGTAGCGCTTCCGGCAGTCATGCTTTTGGTGGGTCATGCAGTTGAAAAGAGAAAGACTCGGATTGTTGATGTTCTTGTTATAACAGTTTTGACATTAGTAGCGTTTTACTATTTTCAAATATACAAAAAAACGATTGGATATTACGCGAATTATTTCCAGTTTATAACAAACAGTAAAAATATTGTTGAGTATGAATCATTTTTTGATAGCAATACACCACGGGATTATGACATCGCCAATTTTATACAAACGAACATGAAAGGAAACGAAAAAATATTCCTCCTTTCCGATAACGCGCAAATTTATGCACTATCCAACAAATTGCCTATCGGTAAATACATTGTCGCTTACCACATTACTTTTTACAAAAATGCAGATATAATTACGAAACAGCAGATAGAAAAAGTACAACCGAAGTTTATCATTCAGACCGTTGAAGATCCGTTACTGAACGATTTACTGTCCTCTTATCAGCTAAAATATATAATGGAAGGCGCAAAAATTTATGAAAGAGAAATTTAATCTTGTTTTGTCCGACCAATTTGCAAGAGTATCTCTGCTTCTTGCCGTATTCTTTGTTGTTCCTTTGGTATTTTTGATACTGATTTCCTATGGAAGTCTTCCTCCGCTTATCCCTTTTTTTAATAGTATGCCATGGGGTGAAGAAAGATTGGTTAATTCACATGTCACTATTTTCCTTCCCTTTATTTTGCTTGCAGTCTTTGTTGGAAATTTGCTTTATGCTCTATTTGCATATAAAAAAAACGTCTTGATTTCAAGGATAGTTCTTTTTAATTGTTTTCTGTTTTTGCTGCTCGGACTTTTAGCATATTTACAGATTTTATTTTTAACATTTTAATGCAAATAGAATTACTGTTAGCACCCATTGTTGCGTGTCTTATTACGTTGATTTCTGTTCCATTCGTCATAAAATTTGCGAAAAAAGCAAAATTAATGGATGACCCAAAAACGCACATACACCCTGCAGTGCTTCATAAAAAACCGATACCTCGCGCAGGTGGTCTTGCCATATATATTGGGATACTGGTTGCGGCCTTAATTTTTGTGCCGATGGACAATTTCGTCCGTACGATTTTTATCGGCGGGTTAGTCGTTGTTGTAACCGGTGTTTTGGATGACAAATATGACTTATCGCCCTATATACGTTTTGGGATAAATATTCTGACAGCAGCGATAGCCGTGTATGCGGGGGTTACCGTTCCGTTTATAACAAATCCTTTGGGAGGAATACTGCATTTTACAAATTTTCAATTCGTTATTTTATCCCAAACTTTTCATTTGGGAGATATCCTGGCTATCATTTGGATTGTGTGGGTCATGAATATGTTGAATTGGAGCAAAGGGGTAGATGGTCAAATGCCGGGAATTGCAGCAATATCGGCTTTTGTAATCGGTATTGCCGCATTCAGATTTTTGCCCATAGAGCAGTTCAGCCTTACGACGTCACTGATTTCTTTTATTGTTGGCGGTGCATCTCTTGGATTTCTCTTTTTTAATTTTTATCCTGCAAAAATTTTCCCCGGATATAGCGCTACAATTTTAGGGTACTTTATTGGCATTCTTTCGATTACGTCCGGAGTAAAGTTGGCAACTGCGGTTCTTGTTATGGGAGTCCCCAGTGTAGATGCGGCAATAACAATTATAAGGAGAATACTTTCTAAAAAGTCACCATTTTGGCATGATAGGGGGCATTTGCATCATCTGCTTCTTAATTATGGAATGGGTCATAGAAGTATTGCTGTGTTCTATTGGGCAATGTCTTTAATATTGGGAGCAGTTGCGTTGAGCGCGTCAAGCAGAGGAAAACTTTTTGTTATAATGTTGGTGGTCGTTGTGGTTTTGGGATTTGTTTTTATGTTGAGGGTTGCCGGGAAAAAACAGGACTACGACTGATGAAATCAGTCGCAAGCTCTGCTTACGATTGAAATGCACTCAGGTATACGAGGAGTGGACGACGAGTACGATTGACAAAACTTATGATAAGACACGGGTATTATATTGTAAAACTTCTTCGTCCACGACAATGGATAAAAAACTTTGCGCTTTTTGCGGGGGTCACTTTTGCGGGTCAACTTTTTAATACAGACCTATTTTCCCAAGTTGTAAACGGCTTTGTTGCTTTCTGTTTGTTTGCGTCCGCAACATATATTTTTAATGATATTTTGGATGTTAAAAAAGACAGGCTACATCCTTTTAAAAGACTGAGACCTATTGCCAGTGGCAATATTTCAGTGCCTGAAGCGGTAGTCATTCTTATTGTCATTCTCTTTATTGCTCTTCTTATAGCGTTAAACACCAGTCTTCTGTTTACCGTGATAGGTATCTCCTATATTATTCTGCAAATCCTGTATTCTACAATTTTCAAATCAATTACAATTTTTGATATTCTCTTTATTGCAACGGGATATATATTGCGGATTTTAGCGGGAGAAGCGATTTCAAACTTTCACACTTCAATTTGGTTACTTTTGACGGCAGTTTCTCTTTCCCTCTTTCTTGCTGTTGGTAAAAGACGTTCCGAATTAACACTATTACAGAATGTGAAAGGTGGCGCCAAAATCGATGAAGTAAGAAAAACACTTTCTCATTATTCCGAAGCATTACTTGACTCATTCTCAACTATTTTTGCCACCAGTACTTTTGTTTTTTACGGTCTTTTTACCTTTCTTGCAACCCCCCGGGGTCTGCATATTGGACTTGATGTGTTGCTTCCCGAATACCTGCCTTCCTATTTCAATAGGAAATGGTTAATGGTAACAATACTTCCCGTTATTTACGGGGTGATGCGTTATCTTCA
>CAZMSF010000015.1:17432-26995 GCA_964568885.1 uncultured Gammaproteobacteria bacterium | reverse complement strand
CAAACAGACTGGTTGATGAAAGTTTGCCGATACTTCCACTTGTTATGGTAGAAAACACCGATAATCCTACAAAGAATACAAATATCAAACTTGAAATAAAAACATATTTATCCTTTAGAAATTTTTTAAACAATAAAGCAAATAACGCAATTGCAAATAGCGGCATAAAGACGACAAAAGCGTGATAGGTAAAAATTGTTAATCCCCAAAGGAAAGAAGCAGGTAGCAACCAGTATCCTTTTTTCTTTTCATAGTAGAAATTAAAAAAACAAATGAGTCCACCCACAAGCATTAAAGTCGCTACGTTTGCTTCGTAAGCAACCCTCGAGAAAAATATTCCCCACGGAGAGACCGCCATAAAAAAGGAAGCAAGTAATGAGATTTTCTTATTCTTAAATATTTGGCTAGATAGAAAGTAAATCAAGGGGACTAAGGCAATTCCGGCTAGAGCACTCGGGAGCCTCACTGCAAATTCGGTAAGCCCAATAAATAAAATCGGAATTGTATCAAGGAGTGGATAAACCGGCAATTTCCAATCTCCGAAAGACTTCAGGGATAGAGGCATAAATTTGCCATACTCATCCGCTCCTGTTTTGAGCAATGAGTAGGCATTATATCCTAAAGCGGTTTCGTCCTGGTTGAGGCTTATGGGAATACTAGACAAATTATACAGCCTCAAAATAGCCGCAAAAAGAATAATCGCAATAAGGAGATAACTTCTCAGAAATTTTGTTGCCATTATTTCTTAATTCTACTTCAATTCACCTACAATAAAAACAGTTTTTCCATTATTATCCCGTATTGTAGTAAGATACCCTAGATTTTCCTCCTGGGCTTTGTACTCATCAGGCGAAAGCGCAACGAGTGCTTTTCCGTTTCCCGCCAAAACTTTCAAGTCAACGTCACTTAGTTCCGGCCTTCCAACAGCCAAATCCCATGAGGTTCCTCCAAATATATATTTGCCGAAATGCTCCGAATTTCCTGTCTTTTGAAAATTATCCGGACTAAATTTTTCATAAAACAAAAAATACGTATACGGTTGCCAGTAATGCCCGGTGATGATTATCTTACCGTACTTGTTTTCTCTTGCTTTAATAGTTCTGACTAGCTGCTTATATCCATCCCCCCAGTTTGAGACGACAAGTTTTGTGTTGGTGAGAATGTATTGTCTTGTAAAATTAACAAAAAAAATAAGGACAATGACTGATAATACGGCTATGAATGGTTTTTTCATGAACTTTGGCAATATTGTCATTATGTAAATAACACCTAAAGCCGTCAGAAGTTGAGGCAGTGGCAATATGTTCAAACTCCTCAATGCATGCGGCGTCGGAATTGAAAGAGCTGCGGGTATTGGTGCAGCAAGTATCCACAATAGAATTGTGTAGAAAATTTTGCGGGAAGTTTTTTTGAAAATAAACCATCCGCCCAGAAACACAAATGGGAACTCCCACAAATAAAGCATTCCCATGTTCCTCGCACTATGCCTCCCCTCAGGATCACCGGTCAAAAAAAGAAATTGCGGAGTGAACTCACTGACGTATCCTTCCAGAAAAGTTGAAATGTACAGTACTTTTTTGTTGACAGGTCTCCCTTTTTGAAAATTATCCAGCGCAACCTGTTCAACCTTATTTGAAAGGCTTGTTTGTTGGTATCTTGAAGCGCCTTGCCTGGTAAGAGGCATAAAAATAGGAACAAGTAGTAAGGAAAATAAAAAAATTACAAGAATAATTTTTTGATACCCGTGCATTATATATCTTCTGAACCATATGAGATGAATACCTAGTATAAGAATTGGCAAGAATAAAAACTCGCTTCTATATCCATAAAAAGCGAAAGCAAATGATAAAAAGGAAAACACGTATGACTTAAAACTTTCCCTTCCTTTAAGAAGAAAGTATGCTCCCAAAACGACGAAGAAGAGTGAAATGTTCGCCTCAAAATTTGCGCGGGAAAATTGTATGTGCCAGGGAGAAATAGCAAGCATAAGTGATGTCAATAAAGCAAAAGAATCAATTGGTAATTTGGTTTTTTTTGAAGATGTTATAAGTAATTGCCGGACAAGAAAAAAAGCCACAAGAACCGTAAGGGTTCCAAAAAAAGCCGAAGGGAATCTTACCGAAAATTCATCCAACCCAAATGCTTTTTCCGAGAGGACGGTAAGATATATATCTAAAGGCATTTTATAGTCATTAAATGCCTTAAAAAGAAGAGGTGTGAATGTTCCAAATTCATCTCTTCCGGTCATTCCTATCGAATATGCGTTATACCCTATAGATACTTCATCCCAATATAAAGAGACCGGAATCTCGGCTATCTTATAGAATCTAATAAATGCGGCAAGAAGCGTTATGACAACAAGGGCTACATAGACCTTGCGTCTGAGAAAACCCGAAATGTTACTCATATAAAATATTACTGTTCTTTAGAATATCTGGGACCGGAACATTTGTTTTTCCTTCATGAAATTTTCTTTTCTGGACAATAACATATCCAAAATGTTTTTCTTCGACCAAATCACTGATTTTCTCCTCGTCATACTTAATTTTTGCTACATAAGCGTCAGGAATACCAATAGCGCTTTCGAGAATTAAATAACGGATATCGCTTCCAAATGGCTTCTCAGGTAGGCTTCCCAGATATCCAGTCTGTCCTCTTCCACCCCAGAAAGGAACATATCCATATTTGCTTTTTCCGTAAAATTCGTACACATAGGCCCAGGTGGTATTAATATAAAGCGGCACCGTAAGAGTATTGATGACAAAAGCGTGCCCTTGCGAACTCTTATACGTGTAGTCGACAATCTGCTTGTCACGATAGACAGTGTTACTTCGGGGTATTGCCAACGGACTAAATTCTTCTTGCTGCCATTTAAAAACGGCAGCAATTTGAAAAAAGATGAGAATTACAAGAACAACTCCAATAATTGCTTTCTTTTTCAATATTTTGACAAATACAAAACTGAAAAGAATTACGCCTGCCGCAATTGACGGAACAAATACAAAGGAACTCGTTGAGACTCCGGTGCTAAAAAGCGTAAAAAGCAAAATATTGATAAGCCAAATTAAAAGAAAGCCTACAGGTTTTTTGTTGGCCTTGAATTGGAACACTATAAAACCTGTAAACAGTATTAAAAATGCCGGCGTGAGTACGTTATGGAAAGGAAAGGCTGTTAGGTTCGCAAACTCTATAAATTTATCTAAAACATTTTGAATCTTTGGGAACCCTCCATGATGACCCCCTAAAAATTCCAAAGCCCCAAAAATGCCACGGCCATGAAATTTAACTTCTACTATCAGGTACGATAAAAGAGAGATAAAAAGTCCCAATAATAATGCCGAAATATTCAAAAATCTAAACTTCAGTTTGAAGAATAATATATAGAGAGGAATAGTAAGCAAAAGCAGTACGTTTGCGAGCTGGGACTGAATGAGCATTCCATAAAGTAGGCCAATAAAAAATGCTTTTTTGTATGAAGGCTTATGAATATATTGCCAAATTAAAAGAAGGAGAGGTGGGCTCACATACAAACAAAGAACCGGGTTTGACATCCACGAACTTAGGAAAATGACTAACGGTGAAAATGCGTAGAGAAGAGTTGAAACAAAAGATAGTGTCTTATCCTTAAACAGTGCAAAGGACAGCTTCCACACTACAGGAATAGTCGCAAGAGAAAGTATGACGAAGAAAATTGCTGCAATTTGCGGATCTTGATGCGAAAGAGCATACGGAATTGCCAAAACATAGTACCAAAGAACACCATGGTTGAGACCGACAATATCGGTCCCTGGACCCATTATTTTCAGATCGTGGTGGTATGCTATCGAGTGCGCCTCAAAAGCATCTCGCGCCATATCGTATCCGAAAGTGGTTTGATAATAATACACTCTTAAGGTAACTCCTATTGCTAAAAGTACACCGCACAAAAGAAGAAGAAAATATCTTTCTTTGAGGAAAATAGGTAGTTTCATTGCGTGTTGAAACTTCACAGCTAATCGGTAAAACGATACTTCAAAAGCGTCCACAAAGCTTTAAATCCGTCCCTGAAGGTATGTAGCTTCTTCCCCTCCTCGTAACTTCTCGGTTTTGTGTCAATATCGATTTCAAAGATATCAATTTTCTTCTTTAAAATTTTTGCCGTAATTTCAGGTTCAAAATCGAATGTCCGTGACTTTAATACAATTCCTTCCAGGGATTTTTTGGAAAAAGCCTTATAGCACGTTTCCATATCCGACACTGTTCTTCCGTACATTATCGTCGTTAAGAAGCTCAAAAATTTATTTCCGAAAAAATGAAGAAGGAAAGGTGTTTTATTCTTTCCAAAAAGAACCGGTTTTTTCCGCAATCTTGAACCATAGACAACCTGCTCCTTCCCCAATGCTATTGGTTCAATCAGGCGGGGGATGTCATTTGGGTCATATTCCAAATCCGCATCTTGTATCATCAATACATCCCCGGTCGCACTATTCAATCCGGTAATAACAGCGGCCCCTTTTCCTTTATTTTTTGCGTGTACTATAAGCCTCAATCCCTTGAATGTTTTCTCTTTCTCATTTACTATCTTTGCCGTTCTATCCTTCGAACCGTCATCTACGACAATAACTTCTTTTTCAAATCCGGGAATTTTAAGCTCCCTCAGTTGATCGAGCACAATACCCACTGTTTTTTCTTCATTATATGCGGGAATGACAATAGAGAGACTGCGAAGATTTGAATTACTCATGAAATATTCTTAATAACGTCGGCATCCGAAAGCTTATAATATCTTTTCTGTTTTTGCCTTCTATTAATTATAGCAGGCAGTCTTTTAAGCGCAAGAAAAAAACCTTTAAAAAAATTTATGTCTCCTCTTTTTACAGCGCCCAAAATATGAATAGGAAGATACATGAAATGGCTGAATAATAAGCGAAAATCCGTAATGTTTTTCCATATAAATATGAACTGATTACGGTATGCGGTGTACGTTACTTTATCATTCTTAAAATTTTTCTTTATAGCCCCCTCTCCATGAACATGAACAACAGTTGATGCGCTATCAAAAACTATTCTGTATCCACTTTTTTGCGCCCGGTAGGATAAATCGATGTCTTCCCAATAAAAAGGGTTATAAATTTCATCCATTCCGCCAAATTTTTGATACAGTTCTCTCCTAAACACAGCGCTTCCACCTGAAACCCAAAAAGTGTCTTCCCGGTCAACTTCACCTCTAAAATGTTCCAACATCCCTTTTCGCCAACGCGCTAACCCTCGTCCCCGTAACACCTTTTTTTCACCCTCAACGCTTTCGTCCATGCATCCTACTGCAAAAAGGGTGTTGTCATGCTCAAGTCTCTCTATGGGACTTTGCAAAAAATTAAGTGATGGGACAACGTCCGAATTCAGAAGAACTACGTATTTTGCTTCAGAATTTTTGACACCAGTATTAACGGCTGAGGAAAATCCCAGATTTTTCTCATGCTCGATATATTTGATGATATCTGTATCTTTCTGAAAAATGTCAATAATTTCCCTTAATGCATTTCTTTCTTCTTGTCTGGAACCGTCATCAACAACAATCAGTTTTCCGTTGTACTTTTCAAAAGCTTTTAAAACTCCCGGGACGTTTTTTTTAATTAAGTGGGAACCATTATAATTTGGGATTATTATGTCAACGTTCATATTAGAATAACGAGTCTTTAAACATTATAATATGTTTGCCTGCCGGAACGAACAATCCCCTAAATGTGTGGTCTGTAGGAATTATTCTCGTCTCCTTTCCATCAATAAAAGCGTGCCACGTTGGATAATACACGTCTGTCAGGACAAGAAAGCCATTGCCCGAATTTTCCGTTGTGAGAAGAATTTCGTTTTCACTATATTTGTTTATAACTACCGAACCTACACTTAGATTTTGCTGAGACTGAGTTGCATTATCGAAAAGTATTGCCGTATTGGCCAGGTCGTGACCAAACAATGCGCTCGCATCATCATCAACACTCAATACTTCTCTTACAAAAAACACTCTGTTTTGACTTTTTGTATTCAAATAAAGTTTTATTGAACCTTCTTCCATTATCTTTGTTAATTTATCGGATTTGATGTCATCAAATGACAAAACATATTTTACGTTCAATAAATCAAAAAGCGGAGAATTATAGTTTTGCGGTGTAATAATTCTATTAAACCCAAAAGGGGTTGAAATGTCGGGCCGATTTCTTTCAAGAATTGAAATAAATTCCGCATAGTTTTTAAGGTACAGTGGATCATAGCCTTCAATTGTCTGCAGTTTATAATGCGAGTAAAAATTCGGAGGCATAATCCGCCTATCCGTACCGGCCACACGAAATATTGTTTTCTGTTCCTTTAAAAACCGGATTATTGCTGTATCCGGATAGAGATACGAAGAACTTGTAAAGGGAGTGAATTTTTGACCGAAGCGAAACAAATCAATTGCAATCAGTAAAAATCCGGCAATAAAAAGCAGCACATCCCATTTTTTATTTTTGAGAAAATAAAACATTCCGATATAAATACAGCTAAAAACAAATAGTGTTGTCGGAAAAAGAAGATTGCGTTTCGCTGTTATGATGTCATCGGTTTTTTGGAAAATAAATGGGAGTTTCAAAAATACCACTCCCCATAATGCAACAATAGCCAAACCCACGATTATTAAAGGGATGAAAAATTTAAGGACTTGCTTCTTTCTTTCAAATAGGAAATCAAAACCGAAAGCCGCAAGAACGGCAAGAGAAAATGTAATGAGAAATATCAAGCGTGTCGGTTGGGCTGTTGATATAAAGGGTACATTAAAAAGAAACGGCAAACTCGATAACCCGGTTGGAAGCGAAAACAAAAGCGAAACTAAAAAGACAAACCAATAGAAAATCGTGTCTTTCGTTTTTTTATGAATCGTGAAAATGGCTAGAATAAGCGGCAGCATCCCAACATAAATTGTAAGTTCTCCGTAATTCCACGTTCCCCAATAATTGAGAGTTGCCGGATTGCCAAAAAAATCCGGCGCAATGATTTGGGTCAGATTCACCCATGGGATAAACCAACCCTCGACTATCCGGAAATTCTGATCGATACTTCGGGAAGAAAGAAGCAAAAATTGTACGGTAGGTATCAATTGAAAGATGATTACACAAAAGAAAACGGAGAGGGAAATTGCGTAACCTGCCAAAATTTTGCGGCTTTTTTTGAACAAAAACCATCTGTAAAAAAAGTAAGCAAATCCCAATATGAATAGGTAGAAAAAAGTCTGCAGATGCCCCGCAAGGAAAGACATTGCGAGAGATGCGATTAGGAGTAGGTACCATTTTTTGCTTCTCGCTGAACAAATTCTATCAATAGAGAATAGAACCAAAGGTAACCATAAAGCGGTATGTAATATATTTCCCCACGTAAGCCAGCTCACTGAAAAACTGCAAAAACAAAATACCGTTGCTCCCACTAGGGCAGCCTGTTTTTTCAATTTGAGGTTGAAAAGATATGCGTACATAAATATACCTGCCATCAAAGTCTGAAGCACTATAAAAATCGACCACGATAAGTAAAATGGCCGCAAAAAAAAGATTACATTGAACGGATAGAAGGCCGATGTCTGAAAATTAGCGAGCAATGGTTTTCCTGCCATTTCATATGGGTTCCAAATAGGAACTTTTCCGTCACGCCACATGTCTACCGCAAGCTCCTTCCATATATACGTTTGCCTAATCGGGTCTGTTATAAGAAAATTTTTGAATGGAATCCCATTTGGATAAGTTTTTGCATAATAGTCCCGATATGGGTGGTACAAACCTATTATTGTGTCTGATGGAATCGGTAGTTTGAAGAAGAGAAGGAATGGTGAATAGAAAATAATAATAAGTAAAGCTAAAAGGAGGAGGATGGCAGATTTTTTTATTTTTTTTACCATATCAAATGATTAAGCTCCTCGCAAAATCTTTCTGTTGAAAAATTATTGGCAGATGAAAAAGCGCTTTCGGAAATCTTCGCAAATAATTCTTTATCAATAACAACCTTATGCGTTAATTCAACGAGCTGATCTTCTGTTTCCCACAAGAACCCGTTTTCTCCTTGCTTTATTATTTCAGTCTGACCGCCGGCATTGATAACTATCGGCACGGCACCGTGAGACATCGCTTCAACAGTTGAAATCCCAAAATGTTCCGCCCTCTCAGGATACTTTTCCAAATTCTCACCATATCCTGCTGCATGCCAATAAATTTTTGCCTCCGAGTACAACCTTGTTATTTCCTCAAATGTTGCATTTTTATATATGGATATATATCCGCTTTTTGCTTTTTTCTTAAAATCTTCAAATCTCTCTTCTTGCTCAGGTCTGACACTTGTAACAATAGCCAACTTCCATCCCTTTAATCTCTTTTTTTGAAATTGTTTGAATGCATCTACGAGAAGCTCCAGCTTTTTAAAATCCTTACCGTTCGGAAGCATGCTGAACCTACCGACTGTAAGTATAATATTTGCCTTTTTTGATATGGGTTCTCTATTTATGGTTGCAGGTGGAAAAAGTACAAAACTTTTTGTATTAAACTTTTTATCGATATACTTTTTCGTAAAGTGGGAATTGCATATTATCTTCGCAACTCTTGATCTTTTAAAAAGAAATAAAAAACTATTGGAATTTACCCATTCAACGGGAAATTGAAAATGCAAGAAAAGTTTTTTTGCTCCTACTATTGGGATACTCCCGTCCGAGAGATAGAAAATTCTATCATAGCTTAGGGTAGAGAAGAATCTTTTGACCAAACCGGTGTTCTTATCAAATATATTTCGTGAGACTGATACCTTAGAGAGATCAACTTTAAATTTTTCGGATGCCTTGTCGAGTATTGAAGGGTCGTCCCAAAAAATTGTCACTTTGTGCTCGAGAGCCAGACAGGATGCTGCTGTAAATATGTATTTTTCTCCTCCAGTCAGAGTATCGAGATAGGGCGAATAAATTCCGATATTCATATAAGCCGTCCACGAGAATTGTACCTCATATTCTAAATTATTGCATAAAACTGGCCGCTATGGTACATTTATCCAATGAGAAAAACTGCAGCTCCTGATCCAATCATCATAGGCGTAATCATCCTTTTGACATTGTGGCAGTTTTTTTGGAAAGGAGTTGCTTTATGGAGAACTTCACAGCTAAAACAAAGAAACTGGTTTATTGTTTTATTTATTTTAGTCCCTTTTAATGACCTTGGTATCGTTGAGTTGATATATCTTTTTTGGTTCGCAAAAAAAAGAATGACCATTCCGGAAATTAAGTCTTGGATAAAAAGAGGTAACTAAGCTTTTCTCTCCACTCGTTCCTGCAATTCCCACAATTTTGCATAGGTAATAAATATAGAAAAAGACTGGTATATTGCCTCAATAAGCCCGTACGTTCCATTTTTATATCCTTTATTCGTAATGTAAGACTTCATAAATTCGGTCATCATTACTCTCAAAAATCTCCAAGGAGCAAGGCGTGGGTGTGCAGCGTCAAAACGAAGCTTCGCTTCGTATTCCGACCATTCATTTGTTTTTTTTAGCATTTGCGAAAGGTTTCTATGTGTCAGGTGAATGAT
>CAZMSF010000015.1:11298-17332 GCA_964568885.1 uncultured Gammaproteobacteria bacterium | reverse complement strand
AAAATCCCAAAATTTCTTTGGTCGGAAAAATTCTTAAATGGATGTCTGACTACCCTTGCCCCATTTTTTTGCGATATCTTCTCAGTTTCATTGTCAGTGCTTGCATCAACCACCACTACTTCTTTTACAAATCCATTAACAGATTTGATAGCATCACCAATCACATCTGCATCATTTTTGCTGATAATAACCACGGTAAGATCTAGCATAATTATGGTCGGAAGCTACCTGCCCCGAATTTCTGAAGATAAAAATCCTGAATTCCCTTCTTTTGCCATTGCCTACCGGTTGTCAATAATTTTATACTCTCCCTCACCAAATGGGCCTTCATCTTAAGAGACGCATGCTTCATTCCAAAAAGCATCCTGTTTCTCGTCAAATAATAATCATGGAGTGAAGAACCGGAACCCGACGAACCCGCGTTGTTGTGCCATAATATAGCTTTCGGTTCGAATAAGATTTTGTAGCCTGCTTTTAAAATTCTTTGACTTAAATCCGCGTCTTCAAAATAGAGAAAATACCGTTCATCAAAGAGTTTAATTTGTCTTATTACTTCTTTTTTCAAAAGCAAACATGCGCCGGTGGCAAAATCTATCTCACATTCCTCATCGTATTGTCCCTTATCTACCTCATCTACTCCCCTGTGTTTACTTTGAACATTGTTCCAATCCACATATCCCCCTGCGTACCAAAAAACCTTCCCCAACTCATTTTTCTCATACTTGTTTTTATGAAACTCCATGCCTTTCGTAAAATATATTTTCGGAACAACTGCTCCTATACCATTAGTGTCCATTTTTTCCGTCAATATTTTTAGACAATGCGACTCCATGATACTGTCGTTATTGAGAAGAAGAAAAAAATCGAATTCTTTGTCTTGCACTTTCTCGTAAACCAAATTATGTCCACCGGTAAATCCGGAATTTTTGGGATTCTTAAGAACGGTAAGGTTGATTTTCGAAAAATCCGAAATATTAAGAGTAAGTCCATCCTTCGACCCATTATCCAAAACAAAGGTCTCTATCTCGAGCCCGGAAAGCACCAAGCCAGTTAATGACTTTAAACAATTTATTGTATCTTTGCTATTATTGTAATGGAGAATTGAAATTATTATTTTTTGCATTAAGAAGAAATTTTCCTTTTTATTCTAAGTGCATGTTTTTTGAAAACATTTGATTCATTATCAATTTTTTTCTTTATTATCCAATACTTGATTTCTTTCATAATAGTCTTACTTCCTTTGTCAAAGAGTTCATCCGTACTCTCAATGGTCGGATACTTATTCATTTCCCAAAGTCTGACAAAAACAACAAGATGGTAGAATGCCATAAGTATCGAAAGAACCAGGCCGTGCATACCGTCTTTATATCCTTCTTCAGCGAAATATCGTTTTAAGAATTCAGAAAGCGGCATCCTCACAATATCGAAAGGATTATATTTATAACCTTTCTCTACCATATTTTCTGCTTCCGAAACCGTATATGTCCTGACCATTTTGTTGAGGAATTGATCAATAGAATCGTAATTTAAGTGCGTCAATGGAGAATTTAGTGTCTCTATTTTTCCTTTAACATCGATGAATTCATGGACATGTTTTTCCGCAAATCTTCCCCTGTCTTTTCTAAAAAGTCTTAATTGCGGATCGGGATACCACCCGGTGTGCTCAATCCACTTCCCAAAAATGATATTCTTTCGTGGAATAAAGTAACCATCCGTCCCTATATTTTCAGGCAAGTTCAAGATCTCATTGGTTAATTCCGGAGTTACTCTTTCATCGGAATCGAGACACAAAATCCATTCGGACTGAGCTTTTTCAAATCCGAAATTTTTGTTTTTGTTAAGCATTAAATAATTTTCTCTGATAAAAATCCTGTTCGTATATTTTGAAACGATTTTGACTGTGCCGTCGGTAGAAGTCCCATCGACTACTATTATCTCGTTTGCAATATTTTCAACGGACTTTAACGTATCTTCAATTGTCGCTTCGGAATTAAAAGTAGTAATAACAACAGAAACCTTCATAACATAAGTGTATCAAATTAACTTTTGCTGCGCACTGAATTGAATACAAATCTTGTAGTCTTAATTACTTCATCTTTTGCAATAAGGAAAAGGGCTCCCAAGTAAACCCCGACGGCAATAAACCCAAATAGAATCATAACAAGGAGGGAGGAAATGAATGAAGCAGTAAAAACCGTAAAAAAGTACATAATAATTGCGGCAATGAATTGCTTATATACCGGACGGATGACAGAAAACTCAACATATTTTTTAGAGATTATGAATACACCAATTGATGTGAGAGACACGAAAAATGAAGCCGCCGAAACGCCATTGTACCCCATAACTTTAATAAGAAAGAGTGTCAGAATCCAAATTGCGGCGGTCCAAAATATCATGAAGTACAGAGTAATTTTTACTCGTCCTATTGCATTAAGAAAATTCGTTAATGGTGTTGAAATAGAAGATAGGACGGTTCCTAAAGAAAAGAAAACCACAGAAACAAGGGCAGGTTCCCATTTTTGATATTTAGGAACGAATTGAATTAGAAATGGAGAATAGCTAATAATTCCAACCGCTATAGGAAATATTGCAAAGCAAATAAGAAATAAGGACTTTTCAATTGCAAGTCGCAATGCATTCTTATCCGTCTGGAGACGCGCAAATGAAGGAAATGTAACTTTAATGACATTGTCCATAACAAGTCTGAGAGGGAGGTATGCAAGCTTTTCTGCAAAACCAATATAACCAAGCTGTGCGATTGGAAGCACTTTACCCAAATATATGGTCCTGAAATCGTCTTTAAATAGCGCAAGAATGCTGTTTGCCTGAAAAGGAATTCCGAAAGACACGAGTCTCTTTAATGAATTCCTATCAAAAGAAATACCGATTGGCCATGGTTGGATAATATACAATGCAACCAAGCCGATTATACTTCTCGCAAGGACAGCTATAGTAAAACTGGCAACTTTAAAACCCATAACGGCAAATATGATAAGACATGCGTTATACGCCAAATTTTCCAGTATTTGTGGGATGACCAATTTGCCATAATCAAGCTTCCTTTCCAAAAGTACTGTCGGTATTGTCCTGAGGGACGTAAGAAAAAATGAAATCAAAAGAGCAACAAGCAACACTTCTCCATCAACATTGAGTTTATAAAAATGTGCTATGGCGCTTGTGAAAATGAGTGCCGGGACAACAAGCAAAAGAACTAATATTTGCTGCATGACAAAAACGGTCTGAAGCTCAGTTTTTGTCGGTTCTTCCTTTTTTTGAATAAGCGATGCGGCAAGACCAATATCCTGGAAATAATTAAAGAAAACAATTATTGACGACACAACAAAAAAGATTCCAAAACTCGCCGGGTCAAGAAAAATGGTTAAAATAAAACTTGTTGCAAGACCCAAAAGTTGAAGAAGAAATGACCGGGATACAAGCGCAAAGACCCCCTTAACGGATTTGGTCGCGATAGCATGTAATTCGAATTCGTCCATAGAAGAAATTTTTTCCCGTCACTATTTTCAATCAAATCCTTTTATTCAGGATATCAAACCAAAGAATAAAGCTTTCAAGAATTGCCCTGATAACAACTGCTAAATTTGCTCCACTCTGATCCCCAAATTCGCGAGGATAATGATTAACCTCAACTTCTCTTATTTTTAGCTTCTTTCTGGTGGCCTTTGCTAGAATTTCGGTTGTAATCATCGCACCTTCCGATCGTAATGGTCCGATTTTTTCCAGAGCTTCTTTCTTGAACATCTTAAATCCGCAGTCTATATCTTTAAAGTAAAATCTAAAAAAGATAAAATCCCACAATTTCAGAAGATTCATGAGAATGTGACGCACTATATTGTCTCGTCTTCTCTTTCTGAATCCGATTACAATATCCGAGGATTTTATTTCTTTAATAAATTGCGCAATTTCTGCAAAGTTGAACTGTCTGTCACCGTCGGTAAAAACAATTATGTCATATAGAGAATTCTGAAAGCCTTCTTTCAATGCCGCGCCGTATCCTCTATTTGGCTTGTGGCTGATAACTCTAATATTTTTGTATTTTTCAGCAAGCTTCAGACCCTCCTGATATGTTCTGTCCGCCGAACCATCATCAATAATGAGTATTTCCCATTTTGAAGCACACCTTTTAAGTACAGGTATTGCATTTTCAATGACATAAGAGACATTTTCCTCCTCGTTCCAGAAAGGAAAAAATACCGATAATTCCTCTATTTTGTTCTCCATAATTTATTATGCTTGAAGTATTATACCGTTTTTTTTCGATAATTTGCGCGTAAGTATGCTTTTGAAATGGACACTACAGACAATAGAAAAGCCAGAACGCTAACTATGTTTGCAATTATTTCTATATTCGTCTGTCTGAATTTTAACTCAAAAATTCCTTTCCCACTATGAAGTGAAACGTTCATGCCGTTGTGTGTCGGGACAATTGGAATTTCTGTTCCGTTCTCATACGCTTTCCATGCCGGAAAGTACGCTTTATTTATATGAAGAACCCCATCTTTTTCAATTTCAAATGAGGATTTCAGGTAATTAACCTTATTTGTAAGCACTTCAGTGCTCTCATCAGAATTGACAAAAAATAACTCCCTGCTTGGCACCTCGCCGGCACTTCGCGGAACTGAAAAGGAAGGCGGCATATATTCGTCTGAGATTTTTGAGACTGTGAATTTTATGTAATTATCATTTACGTAGAATTGTGAAGGAAAATTAACATACTGTTGCGGTACAAAAAGTTTATAACTTGATAAAATTGTCATTACAATTATTACTGTTGCTGCAATCAATACTATTTTTCTTGGAAACAACTCCCCTATCCTGGCTGTCATGTATCCTATCACTAGAATCATAGAAATCCCGATGAAATTAATAAACCGCCACGGATATTGAAGGTACAGCATATAGGGAATTGCCTCCCATACTGTCTGAGAAATTTCGAGAGTAAAAAACATGGAGATAACAGAAAGAATAAAGGCAATCATTGCAATTTTTTCAGCCTTTTTCCAGTTCCGTCTATATATCGAAATGCATAAGAAAATTAGAGACGAAACGAATAGGAGTATATTGAATTTTCCAAGTTTGAAACTTAACCCATCGACGCATCCCTTTACCGAACCTCCATATCCCCATAGACTATTCCAGTATTGGGAAGCACACACAAAGTGGTCACGAAAGTCTGCGCCTCCCCCGATTTGAGAGGATACATTTGTGTATTTCATTTCTAGAAAAGCAGGAAATACATAAAAAGCAGAAAGTGCTATGCCCAACAAGAGACCTATAAGGGCGCTTATGAAAAATACTTTTTTGTTCTTTGCAACAATTGTTATTGCACAGAGAAGGGGAATACATAATAAAAGGAGCATGAACAATGTCAGGTTATGGGAAATGGCAACAAGAAAAAGTCCCCAAGCAACAACAAGAATGTTAGTTATATTTTTTGGTGAGATAACACTCTTCTGCTCTGATTGCATTAAGCCGAAAATTCCAAGAAGAAATATGGGGAGAAATGCGTATGCAAAGAACTCGCCGACAGCACCCCTTACATAAATATTTACCGCATGATAGGGAAAATATGCATACAATATACCACAGACTGTTCCTGCTATCTCTCCAAAGATCCTACGGGCAAACACGAACATGGAGATGCCAGATAGCACTATTCCTACAAAAAACATCGTCTTCGTTGCAAAAAGTGCATCAAATCCAACAAGAGAAAGTATACCTCCTATATAATACGGGAGGGGTCCATAAAAATTAAAAATCGGATATCCGTATCCATAGCCGAGCCCATCTATCCACCTCACGGGGAACATTCCCGAGGATAAAGAATTTCCCATCTCAAAAACACGGACTACTTGTGTATTATCATGAAAATTAAAAAATCCGGAGTTCAATAATGGGAGGAAGGTAAATAAAGACAATGTGATAATAAACAAACCGTATATAACAGCTGAAATATTTTTCATGATTTAAAAAGAAGAATAGGCCGCAATAAAATAAATGCAATTACAAGAAC
>CAZMSF010000015.1:9163-11198 GCA_964568885.1 uncultured Gammaproteobacteria bacterium | reverse complement strand
GAAATATTAGCGTTTCCCGACAACACCTCTACCTTGTCTTTGAAATGCTCATTTGGTTTATCCTTTGCCCATAAAGGCATCAGCTCTGAGGAACTGGTCGTTGTTGCCTCATTCGTAAGATAAAATTGATCACCCCGATTTACAAATTCTTTCGGACGAGAATAGGGAAATACCAAAACAACAGAAATAACACAAAGAACAAGAACAAAATATTTGATGAATTTATGCTGTATTACCAAAAAGCCGGCGACAAGTGCCGTTATAAAACCCAATTGAGAAAGCAGAGTCCACGGATAATTTATTTCTTTAAGTAGAGGGAGATGCCAGACGAATGAGGTAAATGAAAACATCATGACCAAACATATTCCATAAATTATTACAAGAAGAAGTGCGTAAAATTTTGCCGGTGTCAAATTCAGTCTTTGCTTTGCGAGAGATTGGCATAGAATTAAGACTATAGAAACGATTACCAGAATTTGAGGAATTCCAAGTTGGTATGAAAACCCACCAGTCTCGGTTGGTGGGGCATAACCCCAAGAGGGAATAAGAAGTTGTAAAGGCTTCACAAAATACAGATTACGGTCTGCAATTGGAATTTTTGAAAGTAGTATATTCCCTTTTTCAAAAAGTGCGGGAAACCAGAAAAAGGATGAAAGCGCAGCTCCCAAAAAAAGACAAAGAAAAAAGGATTGAAAAACATCCCATCTTTTCTCGGAAATAATCCGTACAAGAACAAACCCAACAAGGACCGGTAAAAAAAGTATTGTCATTATGTTGTGTGTCATAACAAGAACAGCAATCATAAAAGAAAGTAGCACAACCGGAAATCTGGCAAATGGAGACTCGAAAAGCTTGAGACATAAATACAGTATCAGGGGAAATAATGCAAAAGCCATGCTCTCGCCAATCGACCCCCGCACATACAGATCCACCATCCTGTAGGGCAAATATATGTATAATATGGCGGAAACCACACCCGCCAATCTGTTTTTCCACAAGGCAGATGATGCCATGTACATAAAAATTGAAGAAAGGAAAACACTTAATACAAAAATTGTTTTAATGCTCAAAACAAAACTCTTTACCGGTAAATAAAAGATAACCCCTAAATAATAAGGAAAAGGATATGTAAAATTGAAGAGAGGATAACCGTAGCCGAAGTTCAGAGCTCCGCTATAACGGGGGGGGAATTGCATATCCTTGAGTTGGCGGAACATATCCCCAAGTCTTACTACCGCCCACTCCCCATCGTGAGTCGGAAAGTAACCGGCATGAAAATACGGAATTACAACAGGCACTACTATTATAAGGATTAATAGGAAAAAAATGATTGTTGTAGAAAAGCGTCCCACAGTTACTTGAAGCCTACTACTTTATATAAACGGTAATAATATTTGCTATTCCCTTCTCTTGTCTTTTGTACGAGCTCCAAATGTTCGGCTTGGGGAGGATTCACATTATTGGGCTGATAAAATATCATATATGTTGCCATTTTTTTTGAAGCGGATACCAATTCTGTGGGAAGGTTGTTTTCTACCGGCCAAAAACCTTTTATGGTAACGTTGGGATTATCTACCAAATACATTTCAAGAGCAAAAGGGAGCAGTCCAAATGTGCCCTCGGTTCCGACATAAATTTTGTTATTCGCAGCTTCTTCTCTGAGATACGCAACACTTTCATTAACTCCCCAGCCGGCTGTCCAATGGTTAACGTATTGTGCCCTATCGGGATTTGCAATTGCAGCATTTACCGGATCTATGGCGAAGCTGTAAGAAACGTACAATGGATAAAACAATAGAACAACTAAAATAATTGCAGTCTGTACCGTCTTTAAAATTGTATTATCATGTTGTTTTTTTAACAGCTTAAAACTCAACATTACACCATCGACAATACCGACCGCAACCAGAGGAAGAAGCGACAAGGTCATAAAGAAAATAAACCGTGGGAAAAGTATTCTTGCAAATAATGCAAGAGCAATAAATGGAAGTAGAAAAAAAAGAAACAACAAAATTTTTTCTTTCAAAAAAACTTT
>CAZMSF010000015.1:0-9063 GCA_964568885.1 uncultured Gammaproteobacteria bacterium | reverse complement strand
TAAATGGAAGTAGAAAAAAAAGAAACAACAAAATTTTTTCTTTCAAAAAAACTTTGGAACGGAAGGCAAGAATAATAAGAGCTATGTACGGAAGTTTGAGATACTCCCATAGCCAATGAGTCATTCCAAAAAGATCACCGATGAAAAAATCGAAAGGATGGTTTTTCCATTCCGAGAAAGGATAGATGAATAAGGCATTCTTTTCTGTAACCATATGAAAAAGCGGAGACAGTCGTAATATCGCATACATTCCCTGCGCAATGATAACTGCAACCCCGGCGAGCGCTACCCATTTCAGAAATCTTGTCGTTCTGCCCTTTTTCGAAAAATCAAACAATAAAACCGTTATCGGTAGGAGGTACATGCTAAAGAAATTCGTGCTCTTATTAAGCGCACCAAGACCGATGGCAAATCCCAATGTGTACGCAGTATCAAGCCTTATTCTTCTCACAAGAACTATTGCAAAATACAGGGCCCACAATGTAAATGCACCCGACAGTGAATCGTAAAGAGCCATTCTGTTGTATACCTGCGCAAATGGAAAACAGACGTACACAAGAGATGAAATATATGCAGTCCATTTATTCTTGAACAACTCATAGGTCACGAACCAAATTCCAACGACACTTCCAACCCCTCCCAATACCGATACCATACGTCCCGCAAGAAGAGGATCGTGGATGAATTTCATCAGAACCATTGCCACCCATGTAAACAAAGGTTGTTTGCCATCAGTAAGAGAGATAAAACGCCAACTCGCATCATGGAGAGCAATTTGTGACCACCTGACATAAATCGCCTCATCGGTAAAAATTGGAAGACCGGCGATATTTATGAGGCGGAGGAAAAAATAGAGCGAAAGAATCCCGAGCGTCGCAAGTATTTCATATTGATACCTTCGGATAAAACCCATACTGAAATATTATACAGAAAAGGCAACAATAGTAGCAAATAACGCGGGGCTACGGGGATTATGATAAGAAACCCTAGATAGAGGATTATCCAACTAAAAATAAGTAAAAAAGGACCTTTTAAAATTTTTCGGTAACAACCAACCGATAGTATTGTAAGTAGAAATGCTAACGGCCACAAGATACTCCATTCGGGTACATTTAAGACACCACCACCCCACCATGTCGCCCATTTGCCCTTCAATAATAGGTCAAAAACCATTGTGTGATTTTCGGATTTGACCCCGATTTGATAGTAGTGAATAAAGTATTTGAGAACCTTAAGAAATGCAATTGGTCCATTACCAAGCATAAAAAACCTTGTATATGATATGACGAAAACCAATGGCCACAATGAAAACGACATCAAAAGCTTTGTCATATCTTTACGTTGGTGAACAAAAACATACACAAAAACCGATAAGGCAACAAAAATTGAAGTTGGCGGAAACTTCGTTGCAGCAAAACATCCGATAAAAAAAGTGGAGAAAAAATATTTCCTTTTTATAACAAAATAAAAACTCATAAACAGAAATGTCAGATAAAGAAGATCGAGATAATTCGCTTGGAGTTGTTCCCAAAAAAGAGGCTCCAGTGAAAAAACAAAAATTGGAAGAAAAGCAATAAGTTTCTTTTTAAAGAGTAAAAGGTTTAGAAGATAAAAGGCAAAAAGAGAAGAAATACCGGTTAAAAGTCCAAATATATTTTGGTTATTAAAAACTGCAATCGTGACACCTATCAGATATTTTCCCAATGGCGGAACCTCCGCGCTATTAAGAATGGGGTTCATGCCAAAAAACACATATTTATATCCGGCATATGCATAAAGACCATCATCACCTATTGAGCTTTTGGAGTTGGGAACAACCCATTGTGATATTTGATAGCGATGCTCCCAGTAAGCACCATCGAATTTCTTCAAATAATTATCTTTATACTGAAAAATTCTAAATAATAAATTAGCAAAAAAAATTACGACAAGCAACAAAAAAAGCCATTCATATATTTTTTTTCTCTTTGTTTTACTAACCGTACTCATTGTTTCAGTACATTCTTGTATTGTTCCAAAGAATAGGATGCATCTGCTATAAATTTTTTTTCAAACCATTTGTATCCCATCTCTAATTTCTTCAATTTTATCTCGTCCCTATCAAATATTTCCATAACCAGCTTTTTCTTGTCGGAATTATTACCGGCAATAAGCATCTGGGTAAGCGTACCGGCAGTTGATGAGTAACGCATTGATGTTGAAAGGAGAAGGTGCCTGCTTTTCGAGTGATAGATAAAATCTATCTCCTTCATTCTTTCGGAAAGAAGGAATATTTGATAATCGATTTTATCATCAGGATTTCGCTTTGTTGCAGATATAATCTTTTCATTTATTCTCTTGAAAGAATACATGCCTGAATTTGGCATGGCATTGTGGCTTAAAAAAAGCAGAATTGCAAAAAAAGCTATTCCAAGAAATAGTGAAGCGATAATCTTTAGCACAAGCTTATTATTTCATAGATTGCTATAATAATAAAATGAAACCACAACGGAACGTGGCGGTTGATGTTATCCGTTTACTTGCCGGAGTCGGAGTTATTTGGATACACGTTACCGACCCTTTTATTTCATACCCACCATTTATGGGAGTTGGTGGAACATCTTGGTGGGTCTTAAATTTTATCAACGTTTTATTCCGTACCTCAGTGCCGCTTTTTATAATGATTAGCGGATTGCTACTTCTTGATATTTCAAAACCACTTGATTACCATACTTTTTATTCACGTCGCTTTTCAAAAATCGGAATACCAACTTTACTTTGGATAACAATTTATTCTGCAATTTATGTATTCTTAGGGGAAATAAAAGATGTCGGTAAATTTATTTACCTTCTTACAACCGTCAATATTGCTGACTTATATTTCCTGATTTTAATTCTTGAGCTCTACTTTATAACTCCCCTGCTTCATACATTTCTCAAAAGTTCAGGAAAGAAAGCATTACCCTTTATTGTTTTATCCACCTTAATCTTTACAACAATAATAACCGCTTCCAATTATGCATTTCCTCATAACGCAGCTAATTTAACAGGAAATATTACAACAGTATTTCTTCCATTCCTTTTTTACTACCTCCTCGGTTTGTTATTGAAGAATATAAAGATCTCTCTATCCTCCGTTATCAGTCTTGTTATCATTTATTTTTATTTTTCAATCTTTATCGGAATAATCAGTAACGGTCAAGTAAACTCATATACCCGCAACTTCGAAGGAATACCGGTTATTATCCTGACAATTATTGCTTTTGTAACTCTTTTACAGGTAAATTCTATAAAGCTTTTGCACAATGGAAAAGTCATGAGTGGAATTCGGTATTTGAGCTCTCTTGTGTTTGGTGCTTATTTAGCTCATGTTTTGATACTATTGCTCTTTGATAAGGTCCTTCGCACCATGATACCCGAATCGATAGGTGGTCTAACCATCCAAATAGTAGCATTGAAATTTGTTATTGTATTGGTTGGAGCCTTTGGCTTGGCTGCGCTTATCCGAAAAGTACCGGTTATAAAATTTCTATCTGCATGATGTATTTCGAAGAGTTATATAATAGGTAAGAAGTATGAATTTATTGAATATGTTTAGACAAAATTTCTTTCATGCAAGGAAATTTTCAATTCTTTTTTTGTTCCTGGTAATCTCATTAGGAGCAATATTAAGATTTTATAAACTCAATTCAACTCCCCCCGGACTTTATCCTGATGAAACCGCCATCGGATACAATGCATATTCTGTTCTTGAAACAGGAAAGGACGAATTCGGAAAATCCTTTCCCTTATACTACCGCTCGTATGATGATTACAAAATGCCTGTCTACATGTACGCAACAGCTCTAAGCATCAAAATGTTCGGACTTAATGCATTCTCCGTACGATTACTCTCTGCGCTTATCGGTACGCTTGCCATTCCTGCTTTATACTTTCTTGTTCTGGAGCTTTCGAAGAAAAAATCTGTAGCGTATCTTTCCGCCCTGTTTTTGACTCTTAATCCTTGGCATCTGTTTTTTTCCCGCGTTGGTTATGAGGTAAATGTCGCAACGACACTTCTTGTTGTAGGCACACTCTTTTTTATAATGGCTGCAAAAAGGAAAAATAACATGGCTCTCTTTGTTTTGTCTATCCTAGCATTCATTATTTCGATATATACTTACAACGTAACGCGACTTATCGCCCCCCTTCTTTTTTTGTGTCTTTCCTTTTCCCATTTTAGAAAAGCGGAGAACAGAAAAAATCTTTACATCATTCTCACCCTCTTTTTTGTCGGGATGTTACCGTTTTTCATTTCCTTCATTTCTCTTCAATCGGAGTCGGGATTTTCTTCTCAAAAAGATGCGCTTATCATTGGCAATGTAACAAAAGCCGAATTCCTGCAAACAAGAAGTTATTTTATCGGCCTTCCGTCGATTTTTCAGAAAATCTTTTACAACTACTGGCTTTTTGTAGCCTGGAACTATATGAAAAATCTTGTTGATTTTTTCTCGACAAGCTTTTTCTTTACTTTCGGCACACATCATCCACATGAAAATATTGGCGGAGGGCTTGGGATGTTTTACTATTTCGATTTTCCTCTCATACTTCTTGGTGCATATTATGGAATAAAGAAAAGAGTGACGGCACTTTACCCCTTCTATCTTTGGTTCTTGCTGATATTTTTTGTTGGCTCGATAATTGTTGCCGTTCCGAACGGGACTCGAACGTATCACGTAGTCATTCCTTTTGTAGTTTTTGCTGCCTACGGAGCTTACGAACTAGGAAAGCTCATTCTCAAAATTAAGAAAAATTATGTAAAACGCTTGGCTACACTCGGTGTGATTTTACTTATTTCCTATTCGATGATTTTTTACCTCACATCATATTTCTTCAGATTCCCGCTAGAATACGCAAAAGAATGGCGCTCCGAAGACCAAAAGGGGATATTGTTCATAAGAAGCGTTGAGGAAAAATACAACAAGATTATTTTTGATGATAGCGCGGAATTTATCTATACATCGCTTCTTTTCTACGGGAAATATCCGCCGGCATTTTATCAGCAAAATGCTACGTACGAGCCAAGAGGTCTTGTGGTTGGTCTTTCAAAAGTGGGTAAATATGAATTTAGAAAAGTTAATTGGGAGGCAGATACAAAAGAACCGAACGTCCTTCTTGTAGTCGGTCCAAATGAAAACCCACAAGGAGTAAGACTTCTTGCAACATTTACCTACCCCACCCGACCGGTAGCTTTTTACTACGACAGAAAAATTAGCCAACTGCCGGCAACAGACACTGCATTTAGGATATACGAATCAAAAGGTATAGGCACAACGGGTCTTTCGATGGGTAAATTCCGCTAATTTTTTTCTTTCTTGGCACTCGGATAAAATACTACAGCCAATATTGCCGAAACAATTGTCACTCCAATCATCATGTCATTTAGAAGTGCCGGAATGGGCGGATTCCAATTTCCTCCATAGAGAAATGGGATGTAATAAATAACTGCGGCAATAGAAAAAACATAGAGCGGAAATTTTATGAACCTCTTCTCAATCATAAGGACAGCAAAAGGAAAGACATAGAGAAGATACCATGGTTGAAATGTTGTCCGGAGCGTCGCAAGTATCACGGCTCCTATCATAAGAACAATTGAAACTCCAATAAAATATTTCGTTTTCTTAAAGCCTAAGAGAACGAAGAACGCGATAAGAGTAATAGCCGTTGCAAATTTTACCCCCAAAGAAATGACATACAAAATGCTTCCTTTGAAAGTCTCTTTTCGTAAAAGAAAATATGTTGCATACATGGCAATTCCCATCATGACGATATCATTGTGTGACGAAACAAGGCTTTCGGAAAGCACAAAAGGATTAAATGCAAAAGCCGCAACAGGAAGCATGATATTGGAAAATTTCAGGACCTTTCCTATTTTCCCAATTGACCAGACGCTCAACATAAAGAAAGATGCAATAAGAAGTTTGAAAAGATAAAAGGTAACAATAAAAATGTGATTTCCGATGAAGCTTAATGGAACGGTCAAAACTAACCATAAAGGACCATAAGGGTATGTTCTATGAGTCCAATGCATGAATGAAAGCATAGGGTCGGTTGGAAAATCAAGCGCCTTATGGACATAAGGGCTCTGATGATAAACCGTTACAATTTTCGCATCAAAGATATAGTTAAAAAGGTCATACGAAAATGCATTATAGGAAAATACCAAAATGACTCCGACAGAAAAAATTGCAAGCCACACTTTTCTTTGCTCTATCTTTTCCTTTTTAACCATGTTCATAGTCCAAAAATAAAGGATAAAAAGACAGGCAAAAATCCCGATATATAAATAGGTAGAGAGAGGCCGATTGAACCATCCGACATATTGAAATCCTTTTTCAATAGTCTGATAAATAGATGCTCTTGAAAAAGTTAAAGACAAGTCGACTTGGGTATACGAATAGAGAAAAAGTAAAAAACTGGCTGCTATCCACAACGGAAGAAACAATTTCTTTCCCATATTACTTGTATTTTCCGGATTTAATGTTTTTTCGTATTTTGAAAAGCTCAAAAAATCCTTCTACCGAATCTTTGAAGGGGGAAACTCTCCTTGTTTCTACATATAGCCAGTCTACAGGAACTTCTTTTATCGAATATCCCATGCTTTTTGCGATATACAATAGCTCGATATCAAATCCTGCTGTGACCGATGAGCGGTGAATCTGGTGGAACCCATGGTGTACTTCCTTTACCGCTTCAAAAACCTCCCTACTTGCCTTTTTTGAGAAAAGTTTGAAACCACACTGCGTGTCTTTTATCTCAGGCAGCCCGACAATTGTGGAGCGTAAAATCATCATGCCTTTTGCCATAATTTTTCTCGTCAAAGGCGCACCCTGTCTATTGCTATTTCTCGAGCCTATTACTACATCGTATCCTTTTTCAGCATAGGGCAGGAGCTTCTCAAGCTCTTCGATGGGAGTTGCCTGGTCCATGTCGGTAAACAAAATATAATCCCCCTTCGCCTCAAGCATGCCGGTCGTAACCGCTCCGGCTTTACCCGAATGGGAATTTTCAATAAGCCTGAATTCCTTCTCCTCGTCGGAAAAATCCTTCGCAAATTCACGGCTTCCGTCAGTTGACCCGTCGTCAACCACTATCACCTCGTAATCATAATTTTGTTTGTCGAGATATTTTTGAACTTTTGTAAGCGTCCCTTTTCGAAGGTTACCCATTTCATTGTAAGAGGGAATGACAACAGAAAGCATCATTTTACTCATTGCTCCATTATATACAAATTGCATCGTTAATTGCACCAAATTCTGCTTCTTTCTTGCCTGAAATTGGTAAATAAAGTATAATTTAGTGCCTAACAAATACGTTTGGCCCGTTCTTCTATCGGTAGGAAACATGGTTCTCATCCATGTAAGGCGAGTTCGACTCTCGCACGGGTCACCTAAAGGAATAGCTGTTTTGTCAACATCCAGAATAGGTTGATATAACGGGCTAATCCCATCGTTCGAACAACCCGGATACTCCCACTTGAATCCTGAGAGAAATATCGAACGAAGTAAGCATCGCATCGGGCTCAATTTGGATGTTGAATAAGTTGCCTCTAAATCTGATATTTTAGCCTTAATAAACTTCGTAATTTCATCAACATTATATTTGTCAATAAGTGCATCGTTTTTTGAAGCTTGTGCTGCAATTATTCTTGCTTCCACAGCAGCATTCTGTTCCTTAAAAATTTCATCAGAATATGTTCCGTTAAGATTCTTTTCTATTAACATTTTGCGAACTGCATATAGCTTTTGAATCTCTTCATCTGCTGCGTTTTTGGTTTTATGCAGTTTTGCCATTTTCTTGTTGTAAGTCCTTAGAATATAGGCACAATACAACCTTATTCCTCTTTCTGTAGGGGTAAATTTTTTAAGAAGCTTTTTAAACTCGATATCAAGGGTTCCTGCAGGAATTGATGTTGTTACACATCTTTTGCGGCAGAAATAATAACCGTATCTTGCATGTGTTCCTTTACTCCATGCACCCGTAAAAGGGGTTCCGCATTTACCACATCGCATAATAACCCGCAGTGGAAAATCTGTGTTATCCCTTGTTTTATGGGGCATTAAAAGCTTATTTGGGTCACGTCCTTTAATGATTTCCCTAACTCTATAAAATTGTTCCTCAGTAATCATTGGTGTGTGTTGGCCTCTAACTTCCTCAGGATATGCAGGAGAAGTTAATATCCCCATATAGAACTTATTATTAAATATCCGTGAAAGTGTATTTATTTGAATCTTAATTCCCCACTCGGCCATTATGGTACTCATCTCGTTCAAGCTTTTGGTTCCGGTAGCCATTAAATCCCAAGCACGTTTTACAATGTCAAATGTCTCAGGATCTTTTAATATATATCCTCCTTGGTGAACATATCCTAACGGTGCATGGCTGATTGAGAGCCCTGAAAGAAACCTTGCACGCATCCCATTTTTCGTCCTTTCCGATCTTACATCGTTGTCGTGTTGAGCAAAACTTGCAAGTATAGTTTCCAAAAGTTTTTCTGTAGGAGAATTACCTGTCGGTTCATTTGCAGAAAGAATTGCTATATTATACTCCGCCAATTTTTTTCTAATCGCAAGATAATCCGAAGTTTGACGGGACAGCCTGTCCAAACGGTACACAAATAGGGCTTGGATGTTATTCTTATTTTTCCGGCAGTATTCAAGTAATTCGACAAGAACAGGCCTTCCGGAAATTGTCTTTGCGGATTTTCCTTCTTCTTTAAATACTTCTACAATTTCATATCCTTTATTGGTTGCGTCTCTTCGACAGATTTCCTCCTGCGTTCCCAATGAAAAGTTTTCCACCTGCTCTTCACTTGAAACCCGGGTATATAAGATTGCTTTCTTAAGTCCACCGGTTGTTAAATTGTTATTTAAAATCATACGTCAAGTTGTAGTAAATCCTTAAGTGTTTTACCGTCAAAAACGTCTCTTTCAAACTCTTCAATCCACGTATCGACCAAAAACTGCATTTCATTCGTTAGGTCATAAAGTTCCTCATCTGTAAGTGGAGTTGCGCTTTCTCCTAAAATATCCCGGGCTTCTTCAA
>CAZMSF010000014.1:10403-27606 GCA_964568885.1 uncultured Gammaproteobacteria bacterium | reverse complement strand
CAACTATAGCTTTTGAGGATGCGGAAACGCTCCTTAAAAACTTGCGAACACTCAAAATTCTCTAAAGGAGGCTTGCTTGGCTAGGTTTTCTATCCTTGGCATGGCAGCGGCGGGCATCGCAATGCTCCTCGCAACACTTACCATGCTGCCCTCACACGCGGGCATCGCTTCGGCAGGATGCATCACCCCTACCCCGACGGTAGTGGGACGCACCCTTCCGTACAAGGTGTATGCTGTAAATGTTGGGTCCGATAGCGCTCCAGGTGCGTCGACCCCGGCCCAGCCGACACTCACACCGACTCCGGTACCCTGCGCAACATCAGGGCCTTCCGGTTCGGCTACATCAACGGCAACTAGTGCCACCTCGGCAACGGCAACTGCCGTTTCCACCAGCACCCCCGTTCCGACCGGAACGGGGACAATTACGGTGCCTACAAGCACCCCGACGCAGGTGGCAACAGCCACACCGACTGTTCCGGCAACGGCAAGTTCGTCGCCTACGGTGACAAGTACGGCTATGCCTACAAGCACACCGACGCCGACTGCAACAACTCAGCCGACGCCTACGGCGACACCGAGCCCCACCCCGTCGCCTACGCCGACCGTGGTATCGTGCACACCGGGTGGACAGCTGATAACCGACTTTTTGCTAGTCGGCGAACCGGCAACGCTTCCCATTCCTGGGCCGCTGACAGTATCTTCCTGGAACTGGTGTCCAGGGAGTACCGTGACAGCGTCAATCCCGCTCACGTCCTCCCCGACCCCAATTCAATGGGTGGCCTTCACGTTCTTCTTCGACCCGAGTGGACCGAGCGACGGTCACGTCGAGCGGATAATTACCGTGCCGGTTTCCGGCACAACATCCAACGGGACGTGGAGCGTGACCGTCACGATGCCTACGGACGCTACAATCGTCCACACGCATCGAATAGATGTTACGGTTCAGAACGGTTCGACCGACACGTTTGGCGGTAACCCGCCCGGTAGGATTGTTCTTACGTATTCAGAGAACCATTAGGAGGTGTTCACAAGCAGGGGCGGGACTTGTTCTCGCCCCTTTCTTATAAAATAAGAGAGGTTAAATTTTCATATTCTTCTTTAATATTTTGAGAACCAAACAAACTACTGGTCGTAACAAAACGGCTCGCTCCCGCATCTTTTGCCGCAACAATTGTTTCATTATTTATTCCCCCATCGACTTCAATTGGTAAATATCCGTGCGTTTGTTTTATTTTTTTCACTTTTTCCAACAATTCCGCTTGAAATGCGCGTCCCGATTCTCCCGCCTTGATAGTCATGATAAGCAGACAGTCAAGGGTATTAAGATTGAGACTGTTAAGAGCCCCAAGCGAGGTTGGCCCATCAATAGCAAGACCCGCTGCCCCATACTGTTGTGCTTGAGCTACAAATTCGGTAGGGTCAGGCATCGTTTCGACGTGCCCCAAAAACCTCTCAAAACCCGCATCTGCCCAAGCCCTGAGATGTTGTATGGGATTTTTAACCATCATATGTACCTCAAAAAGAGCCTTGTCGGTGTACGGTGCAAACGCTTGAGGAGTACCAAATGTCTTACGGGGAACAAACATTCCGTCCATAAGGTCAATGTGAACGGTTTTTGTAAAAGGCAATATTTGGTGTAATTTTTTTTCGACATCAACCCACTCTACTTCGTTGATTCCGGGGATTACTTCATTCATTTTCCAGTTGGTGAATTTTTTCAATTCTTCTTGTGTGCCGTTCTTCATTTGTGAATGCAGTGTTTATGAAAAGCTTAATAAGCATAACTGCCTGTTCGTTGGTAACAAACTGAGAGCCTATGGAAATAACATTGGCATCATTGTGCTCTCTTGCTAGGCGCACGTTTTCCTCATTAAATGCAATAACAGCGCGCACTCCATTTATTTTGTTGGCAACAATAGCCTCTCCTGTCCCGGATTTCCCAAAAACAACACCAAATGAGCCCGGATTACTGCCTACTTTTTGTGCTGCGATTTTTATAAGGTCTGGATAATCGTCGTGCGGGTCGAATTGAAAAGCACCGCAATCTTCAACGTCATACCCACCGTTTGTCAGTTCATTTTTAACATATTCCTTGAGTTCGAAGGCTGCGTGATCGGTAGCCAAATAAATTTTCATAGTTAATTATAACTCCTCAATTGAAATCTCAAGACTTCCCGCTTTTTCTTCCATCTCATCTCTTGTTAGCTGTCCCGTATGCGCGCCGACTTTTGACATAACACCGGCAGAATTTAGCACCCCCCATTTCATGCATTCGACAATGTCTTTCCCATTAGTGTATGCTGCCAAAAAAGCACCCGCGTAAGCATCTCCCGCTCCAGTTTTTTCGTGTCCGGAGGGAGGAATTGCCGCTATTTTATGTATGGTTGAGCTATTATCAACAGCATACGCACCATTTCCGCCATCTGTTATAGAAAGAAGTTCCGGTCCGTTACTTTTAAGAAAAAGCAACAGTTCTTTTGTGTCCGTTGTTGGCCCGGATAGTTTTTCCGCGATTTTTCTGGCTTCTTCCATATTACAGAAAAGCATTTTTGACTGGTGAAGTGTTTTTATGAAAGCATCGTTGATATTTTTCATTTGTGTCGAACCAGGAGAAAACGCTAATGCGATGTTGTGAGATATCGCATACGACAATATCTTTTCATACGCTTCCTCCCACACGGGCCCAATGGAAGTAAGGTATATATGAGTTGGTGAAGTTTCTATTTTGCTTTCATCAAATCCGTAAGGAAATTCCGGATGCGAAGAGAATATTGTTCTGTCTGTTTGAAAATCAAAAATAAGAGAAAGCGGTCCGTTCGGTGAGTTGGTATCTTCATAATAGAGTTTAATTCCCTCTTTGCTAAATTGTTCTTTAATAAAAGATGATAAGGGGTCTACTCCAAGGTATGTATATATTTCACTAGGTACGGAAAGTTTTTTTAGCGCGGAGGCCACATTTGGTGCATTTCCTCCAATGGCAAAACTTTTTATATCAATTGGAACCTTGTCTCCAAGCTCAAAAGTGACCCTGCCGTTGCCGACGGTCATATGGGGATTGTTTTCAAAAGAAATTATTGTATCAAAGAGTGAAGAACCGACTACCAGCACATTCATACCAACATTGTAGTATATATTGCTCTAAGAGAAAAGCGCATTTTCCCTGTTGTAAACTTATGCATTATTTTACTATAATACTAATGTATTACATTCCAATTTATTTTCTCAGCTTCAGACAATGGAGATTTTCCTGAGGCTGAAACAAAGAGTGTATATACGACCAACATTTTCTGCCCACGGTTGGAATTTATCGAAAAACAAACGGGGGGCTTATGGCTTTTTTTAAGTTTCTTTTTTACGTACTTCTGTACATTCTTATTAAAATTGGAGACATAGTATATTCTGTTCTCTCAACTCTTCTTCATTCATTTTTATATCCTTTCACACTTCTCGCGAAGTTGTTTAACAATCTCTCTGGTGTTACAAAAAGGAGCTTCTTTTCAAGGAAAAAATTCCCATCAAGAACAAAAAATACTATAAGACCTAACCGTGAGACTGCTTTCGAACTATTTTCGAAATACGTCTCTCATGAGATAAAATTTTTCTCTGTTATTGTAAATTTTTTGAAGCTGATTTTTGTAGGGAGCTTGAAAGAGCTTGTTTCTTTCTTCCGCTTTGTGATGGCTCTTCTTCTCTTCCCTTTGAGGGTGGTGTTGAAAAGGAGGCAGAAAAGGAAATATAGGAAGCAAACAAGAGAGGTAGTTGTTGTTGCAAGAACCACTTTTTTATACAAAACCAAATATATTGCCTATGGAGCGCTTTTTGCCTTTGTCTTCTTTTTCTTGCCCGCCTCATTTTTCATTTTTATTTCAGATCTTCCCAAATTATCCAATTTGTCGGTAAATTACATTCCGAAGTCGACAAAAATACTTGATAGGAATGGAAATCTACTGTTTGAAATTTATGCAAATCAAAACCGCACCATTGTCCCACTCAAAGCTATCCCAAAAAAATTACAAGAGGCAACAATCGCAATTGAAGACAAGGACTTCTATAAACACGGAGGATTTGACATAAAGGGAATTGCCCGCGCTCTTTATGTTGATATAACAAAAAAAGACTTACAGGGAGGGTCTACAATAACTCAACAACTCATAAAATCGGCACTTCTTACCCCGGAGCCTACAATAACCCGAAAAGTGAGAGAATTGGTTTTAGCGTTTTGGGCAGAGAGAAAATACACAAAAAGCCAAATACTTGAGCTGTATTTTAATTACGTGCCGTATGGCGGAACGGCATGGGGAGTTGAGGCGGCAAGCAATATTTATTTTGGGAAAGACGCGTCGAGTCTTTCTCTTTCGGAGAGCGCATATCTGGCCGGACTCCCTCAAGCACCCAGTCAATATTCGCCATTTGCCGGAGACGGGAGTCAGGGGAAAAGAAGGCAAAAAGAAGTATTAAACGCGATGGTCGAGCAAGGGTATATAACTTCCGACCAAGCAAAACAAGCGTATGCGGAAAAGCTTATTTTTCAGTCTTCACATGTTCCAATCCAAGCGCCTCACTTCGTAATGTACGTAAAAGACCTATTGGTGAGAAAATATGGGCTTTTTGAGGTAGAACGAGGAGGGCTTAAGGTTACCACGTCTCTTGATATCGATACACAGAAAATGGCGGAAAAAATTGTATCTGATGAGATAGATAAGGATGGATATTTGGGAATAGGGAATGGAGCGGCTCTTGTGACCAATCCTAAAAATGGAGATATCTTGGCAATGGTAGGAAGCCGCGATTACTTTGACTCGGACCACGACGGAAATGTAAATATTACAACCTCTCTTCGGCAGCCGGGTTCGACAATAAAATTAGTTACTTACACACTTGCGCTTTCGAAGGGAATGACGGAAGCAACAATACTTGATGACACTCCTCTTACTATTTCATATCCCGGTTCACCCTCATATACGCCGGTGAATTATGATGGAAGATTTCATGGAAAGGTGCCTCTTCGTATTGCTTTTGCCAACTCTTTCAATATTCCGGCCGTAAGAGTTGCCCAAAAACTCGGGGTAGATGAGTTGGTGGCATTTGGGAAAAAGATGGGAATTTCATCGTGGGGTTCATCGGATAATTATGGTTTGTCTATTACCCTGGGTGCGGCAGAAGTTTCTATGGTCGATTTAGCTACTGCCTATGGAACTATTGCGAATGAAGGTTCGAAGGTCGTCCTCGATCCTATACTGCAAATAACCGATGCTGAAGGAAAAGTCATCGAACAAAAAAACCCCACTCCCGAGGTTGTCGTCTCTCCGGGAGTTGCTTTCATCGTTTCTGATATATTGGCAGACAACAAAGCAAGAAGCATCGAATTTGGGACAACCTCGCCCTTGTCTGTTAGCAATCAGCGAGTGTCGGTTAAGACAGGAACTACCGATAACAAGCGTGACAATTGGACAATTGGGTATACGCCGGGTGTTTTGGTCGCAACCTGGGTAGGGAATAATGACAATACCCCTCTCTCGCAAGCTTTGGCCTCCGGAATTACCGGCGCCGCTCCTATGTGGAACAGAATAATGACGAATATGTTGCAGGGGAGGGATTCCTCTACCCCGCAGGTGCCGGAAGAGGTAATTTCACGACAATGCTTCGGTTATACTGCGTACTTTATCCGAGGGACCGATGCAAAGGCCCCATGCAGGGTATTTGCACCGACCCCGACTCCACAACAGCAATAATATCGTACAATTTATTCTATGCGAATCGTAAATCCTGTCGCCGTCATGGGTGAGGATGCCGCCTGTGAATATCTCAAGAAGAAGGGGTACATTATTCTTGAAAGAAATTTTAGAAAAAGTTACGGAGAAATTGATATCATTGCCCGCTTAAGAGACGTGCTCGTGTTTGTCGAAGTGAAAACCAGGACAAACGCAACTTACGGCACCCCCTTTGATGCAATAGCCCTACGCAAGGTGCAACAGATTGTAAAAGGGGCGAAGTATTATAAATATGTACTCCACCCAAATCTACCTGACAACCTGCGAATTGATGCCATTGGGGTTATTGTAACTAAGGGTAAAGTTCAGTCAGTTGAACACATCGAGAACGTTACGGGATTTTAGATGCCGAGTGTCTTTAATACCAAAGCCAGTGCATCATGCTGGTTTAGCTGAAAAGTATTAATAATAAGGTCATAATATTTTTTGTCCCAATATACCCATTCGGGGTTGTTGTTCGCGTATAGCCTCCTCCATTTTGTGAGATTTTGTTTGTCTCGCTCTTTTAATTCAAACTTTGCCTCTTCTACCGCCATTCCGTCTCTATTAACAAGTCTATCGATTCTCACATCTGCCTTGTCATTCCCTTCTTCGTCTTCGCATACCACAAAGATCTTAAAAACACCCTCAATTCCCTGAGCATCAAATCCTGCCAGATGACTTTGTATAATTCGATGCTTCTGCTCAACTAACAGTTTTTTTATCTTTTCTTCATATTCAATATCAAATGAGTCGGACCGGTCTTTTGCGAAGCCATGGTCGTTTGTGATTGAACGGAATATTTTCCCTCCGTCAAGTACTTCCCATCCCAGATTTCCCCCAAGATGGGTTGCGAGCGTTGTTGCGCCACTTCCTATTCTTCCGGAAATTGTAATATTTCGAATATGTCCTAAATCTTTGGGATCCATACGAGCCGTTACTGTTGGGGGGCAGACTGAACCTTTTTACCTAAAATGAGCGTTTCCTCAATGAGTCTATTTGAGTAACCGTACTCGTTATCATACCACGCGATAACCTTTACCATATTTCCTCCCACAACTTGCGTGAGAGAAAGGTCGGCAATTGAGGAATGAGAGTCTCCGACTATATCACTTGAGACGATTGGATCTGTTGTTACGGTAAAAATTCCCTTCCACCGGGGGTTTTCGGCTGCCTGTTTAAGCGCGTTATTGACCTCTTCAACCGTAGTGTCTCTCTTAAGTAAAAATGTAAAGTCAGAGAGTGAGCCGACAGAAGTAGGAACCCGAATCGCCAGGCCATTAAAGATACCTTCAAGGGCGGGAATAGTTTTTGCAGCGGCAATTGTTGCGCCAGATGAAGTGGGAATAATATTTTGTGCGGCAGCCCGGGCGCGCCTATAGTCCTTGTGGCCCCCATCCTGGATGCTTTGGTCCGATGTATATGAATGGATGGTTGTCATCATTGCTTTTTGTATCCCAAAAGTCTCTTCAATGATTGCAGCCACCGGCGCGATGCAATTGGTGGTGCAAGACGCATTACTGACAATATTCTCCAATTTTTCTCCTTCGGTATCATTTAGGTTGACCCCCAAAACATATGTTGCTCCACTCGCCTCATCTTTAAAAGGCGCCGAAAGCATTACGGCTTTAGCTCCGGAATCCAAGTGTGGCTGAATTTTTTCTTGTGTAGTAAATGCTCCCGTCGACTCAATGACGACATCAACATTCAATTCGCGCCAGGGAAGTTTCGTAGGGTCCTTTTCGGAATAAAACGGAACAACCTTATCATCGACAACAATACCTCCTATTGCCGGAAGAGATGTCTGTGTTTCTACTTCCTCAGGCTTCTGAATAAAAAGAGAATGGTGCATGAGGGGTCCATAGTTGGTATCGTATTTTAAAAGATACATCCACCCCTTCATGTCGGTTGAGGAGCCTGCATTTATTGCGACGACCTCAATTTGGTCGGAAAATTTTTCTATTATAATTCTGTGAGCGACTCGTCCAATTCGCCCATATCCGTTTATTGCAACCCTTACCATATATTTAAAGCATAGAAGAAATGCGGATATAATTCAAGGGTATAAAGGAAGTGTTGAGTTTGTGCTCAATATCCGATATAATGAGAACCTATGACAGAGCTTTTGACAAAAAACAATAAAAAGAAGGGGAGCAAGAAGCATGGATTTTTGGGAAGACTTAAGAGTTTGGGTGGGAAAAAAGTAATCAAAAGACGGAGACAAAAAGGTAGAAAAAAGGTTTAATGTTGCCTAAAAGCCATAGATTTTCCTTTAAAAAGGGCGCGCCTCAGCGCATTTATTCTACTCCACTTTTTGTAATCCGTTATGATGTGTCTGACGGTTCCGGATTGCACGCAGCAGTCGTTGTAGGAAAAAAGGTTGATAAAAGGGCAGTCGTAAGGAATAAGGTTAAAAGAAGCATCGTGCAGGCGGTAAAGACATTGTTGTCGGAAGAAAAAAATGTAAACATTGTTTTCTTTGCCAAAAAACAAATAACGGATGTTCAAAAAGAAAATCTCTATATCGAATTAAAAAATGCCCTTAATACAATCAAAATAATTTCATGAACATCGGAAATCTTTTCACCATTCTTCTCACGCAGCCTATCGCCAATTTACTCGTAGCCTGTTTTCAGGTGTTACATTTCCTTCATGTGCCGTTTGCTCTTGGGTTCTCCATAATCGCACTCACATTCATTATCCGCCTTGTCCTCTATCCCTTTACCGCATCGCAAATAAAAACCAGCAAAAAAATGCAGGATATGGCTCCTCACATCTCTCGCCTCAAGGAAAAACATAAAGACGATAAGAAGAAGCAACAGGAAGAAATGATGAAGCTCTATTCCGAATTCGGAGTAAATCCAGCTGCAGGTTGTCTCCCTGTAATCATTCAAATCCCTATTATCTGGAGTTTATATCATGTGCTCAATATTGCAGTTAACATTAATTCAACTGCAAAACTGAAGGAAATAAATCACTTAATGTATTCGGACGGGCTGCGTCTCAACTCTCTTTGGCAGACTACTTTCTTCGGTATTCCTCTCTCCCAGTCGCCCGCACAGCTGATGGGTCATAGTCCGGCAATTATTATTGTGCCAATAATAACCGGCGTTCTTCAGCTCATTTTTTCTAAAATGATGGCGCCCGAGGCGCCTCAGGCAAAAGGGAAGCAAGACGATTTCCAGGCAACATTTGCAAAACAATCACTCTTTATCTTTCCTGTTATGATTGCATTCTTTTCATACCGTCTACCGTTCGGACTGTCTTTGTACTGGAATGCATTCACGATTTTTGGTATAATTCAGCAGTACTTTTTGGTAGGTCTTGGTGGTCTGAAGCAATGGTCTACTCTAGCACAAAAAATTTATGGAAAATCAAAGTGAGTTGGTAAAAAAAGAAATCGAAGCATTGCTCAAGCAAATCGGTGTTAAGTCGGAGGTAGAACTTGAAGAAAGTGAAAACGGTTTTACTGCGGTTTTAGATGCCGGAGAAGATAATGCACTTCTTATCGGTAAGCACGGAAACACTCTCGCAGCACTCGAATTGGTTGTTACGCTCATAACAACAAACAAACTGGGGGAATTTAAAAGAGTAACGCTTGAGATAGGAAGTTATCGGGAGGAGCGTGAACAATATCTTCGTGAGCTCGTCGATAAGTTGAAAAGCGAAGTGATTGATTCGGGCTACGAAAAGCCGGTAAGAGGGCTGAAGCCTTGGGAGAGACGATTTGTTCATATGTACCTTCAAGAAGACAGTGATGTAATGACAGAGTCAATTGGAGAAGACCGCGACCGTACGTTAGTTATTAAAAAGAAGTGAAACGCTTCGAGAAATTCCTTTTTTCCCTTTTCATTTTATCCATTCCCTTGCAATTAGGAAAGCATTTTTGGCCCTTTTTTGCCTTCGTAAATGGGATTCGTGTCGATTATCTTTCTCCTACGCTTTATTTTAGTGATGCACTTTTTTTGTTACTGTTTTTGTGTTCGCTTCCCCGACTGCTTGGTCCCCTCGTAAGGGAAGTAAAAAAGCCCTTTCTGCTTCTTGCGTTTCTGCTGTTGTTTGTTTCAGCCTTTTTTGCAAAGATTAACGTACTCTCTTTATTGGGGCTGATAAAATTTTTTGAGTTTTTCTACCTGGCATTTTACATATCCAAAACTATTAAGAAAGGGAACAGGGGGAAATTGGTTTGGTTGTTAACTATTGGGGCACTGATTGAAACCGGTATTATTTCTGTGCAGTTTTTTATCCAACATTCAATTGGAGGTGTATTGTATTTTTTCGGAGAAAGGACATTCTCGGTTTCAACGCCTGCAATTGCAACCTTTCAGATGAATGGTTCACAGATTTTAAGAGGATATGGAACATTCCCTCACCCCAATGTTGCCGCATTCTACCTTTTTGTCGGCTTCGTCTTTCTTCTTGCATGCCCGATAAAAGAACGATTTCTAAGAATTTTAAAAACATTCATATTGGGTGCTGTTTTTATTGGTATTGTTTTAACTTTTTCACGGATAATTATCCTCCTTGCCATTTTCTCAATTATCATAGAGACAATCCTTGTGAATCGAAGCAAAAAAGGGAAAAAGGCTCTTGTGTCGGTGGGACTGGCCGTTTCGTTAATGTTGGTTGGTTTTCTCCTGCTCCCCAGGTTTTTGAATGGAGTGGTTAGGGACTGGTTACTCAGGGCGCAGTTATTAGGAATCTTTTTTCAGATTTTTCTTAACCATTTTTTAATAGGTACCGGCTTTAATAACTACTTTTTTTATGAAAGCATTTTTCAAAAAACAGTGAGTCCCATACTGTTGCAACCGGTACACAATATATATCTCTTATGGATAACCCAAACCGGGTTTTTTGGTCTAATCACTTTAATAGCTTTTCTAAAAAAGCTTTTTATACGCGTAAAAAGCTTATGGAGAAATATCGGCAAAAAAAGCTCAATCACCCGCCCGGTTTTTATTTTGGTTATCTCATGCCTTATGATAGGCTTGTTTGACCACTATCTCTTGACGCTTCAGCAAGGTCAATTACTCATCTCCATTATTTTGGGTTTTACTTTTATCCGAGAAAAAAGCTAATGCGGGGTCGGGGTGGGCTCCTGCGGCTGCGGACATGTCACACAATATGAATCTCCAGTAGCGTCTTTTACTATCACGACATCCTTTTCTTCTACATTGTCGGTCTGTCCTGGTTTTGCCAATCCCTGAGTATTCTTGTCGATAAAGACTTTTGTCATACCGGGGTCTACTTGGCGAGGAATAGTACCTTTTATAAAATATTCATAGCGAGTGGGGCAAACATAGGCAGACCCCGCAGGTTCCGGCAGTAATCCGGAGGTAGCGCAGACCGTTGCGCCTATTACGTTATCCGGCTTACTCATTTGCTCGGGGGGTTTGTTCTTGATAAGGTTAAGCATTATCTGATGCCAGATAGGGGCTGCTCCCGTTATTCCGGAAACAACACCTTGTAGCGGTTTGTTATTGTTGTTGCCGACCCATGTAGCCACAACATACGAAGGCGTGTATCCGATTGTCCAGTTGTCTCGATAGTCATTCGTCGTACCCGTTTTGACCGACACATTAAAGCCTTTTATGTAGAGCGGCGAATTGCTTCCGAATTCTGCACTTCTTGCTCCATTGTCAGCCAAAATATTTGAAATTATGTAGGCGACACCGTCAGGAAGGACCTTTTTGCCCAAGAGAGGACTTTCAACCGGTTTGTATTGCTGCAGCACCTTTCCCTTCGAGTCGGTAACTTTGAGGATTGGATGCAAATTTATTTTGTATCCCGAATTTGCAAAAACTCCGTAGGCTTGTACCATTTCCACCATTGTTACCTCCCCTCCCCCGAGCGTCAACGAAAGACCATAGCGGTCAGGGTCTGTAAAAGAATTGATACCCATAGCACTGGCGGTTGCAATCATTGCTTCCAATCCGTTCAGCTTAAGCATCTTGACTGCCGGAATATTGAAAGAGTTGGCGAGTGAATACCTCATTTGTTGTACTCCATGGAACTTGAAGTCATAGTTAAGCGGACAGTATGGTGCACCGCTCGGATTGGGGAAGCAGGTCTTTTGGTCAACAAAGGGAGTAGCGGCTGTGTACCCTTTTATTAGCCCGGTTGCATAATTGATAGGCTTTATTGACGAGCCGGGTTGCCGTTTTGAAATAGCGACATTTACATTCCCGTCTCGCTCGGTGTCAAAATAATTACGGCTTCCTACCATGGCCAATATTTCTCCGGTTCCGGGTCTTGTTACCATGGAGGCGGCGTTGTACCAATTACCCCTTGCAAGCGTTGCTTCTTCTGTTGCAATTGCATCTTCGGCAACTTTCTGTGCATCAAGATCAAGTGAAGTTATGACCGATAATCCGCCCTGCTCTACCATTTTCTCCCCATATTCCTGTACAAGTAAGTCCTTTATGAAAAAGACAAAATGAGGCGCGGTAATCGTGTCTTTAATTTCACTAAATTTTAGTTCTTCCGCTCCTGCATCTTCTTGCTGTTTAGAAGTAATATAGCCGGATTCTCTCATTGCAGAAAGTACTTGTAGCTGTCTTTTTTTCCCTTCTTCAGGGTGAGAGCCGAAAGGCGAGTAAACGCTTGGTGCCTGAGGGAGACCGGCCAAAAATGCACTCTCGGCAAGACTCAAACGCGAAACATCCTTTCCGAAATAAATCTGGCTTGCAGCCTCCACTCCCCACGCCGTTCCGCCATATGATACCTGGTTCAGATACATCTCAAGAATTCTATCTTTTGAATAAATCGACTCTACAATAAATGAAAGGATAACCTCTTTTATCTTACGGGTAATCGTTCTATCAAGTGTTAAAAGGGAGTTTCGAACCAGTTGCTGAGTGATTGTCGAGCCTCCTTGTACCGATTTATGGAAAAACGTTACATAAGCTGCTCTTATGATTCCCCGTACATCAATTGCCCCGTGTTTATAAAAGTTCTTGTCTTCAATAGAAATGGTTGCCTCTTGGAGATACTTGGGAACTTTGCCGAGCGGAACAAAAGTTTGGTTTTTGCTGGCATAAATTGTGTATAAGAGGGTCCCGTTTTTTGCAAAGATTTTACTTGACTGCGGAAAATTATTGCTTCCGATAACAGTTGCTTTTGGTACATCCTTTAAAACTATGATAACTGCAACACAGACTGCAATAACCGGAATTGCAAGAAGAATATACCCAAAAAGCAAAATTTTGCTTCGATATAAAAACGAAAGTTTTTTTAGCATTTTTAACAGCAACCGAAATGGATTGAGGGTTTTTTTCCCTTTCATTTGACCTTTTGAATACTTTTTTTTCGTAAACATGATTGTATCACACCACTTTTCTTATTTTTGCACGGTCGCTTTCTGCAACTCAAGTTTTGTCACAAAATCATGAATTATCGTGTTTTTTTCTTCTAAGAAATTCTTCCCATAAGAGTCTGCCTGCGTATCAACAGGGATATATCCTTCGGGATAATCAAAAGTTGTCGTTACCTCATATGGTAATGTACCGGGCTGTTTTATGTATGTTAATGAATAATTAGCAATGGTTGATAGCTGTTTGCCGGCACCATTTACGTAATCAATCCCAATGCTCGTAGTCTGACCCAGTTTTGCAGTCGCGATAAAAGCAAAATACGTGAGGTTTCCGTTGGTATATTGTTCGGTTTCGAGGCCAACGAGCGGCTTGAAATTTTTCGCTTCGTATACTTTAAAGTCCGTAATTGCCGGTGTTGTATTTTGCTTCACGTTATTTATTAAGACCTGTGTAAGGCTGCTTCCCGAAGGGACCGCGAATTTAACGTACACTTTATAGTCATCTGTTTTACCGGTATTGGTAAGTAGTAAGCGTGCCTTTGAGACGACTCTCCCCTGCTCAAGCATCGCCTCATAGGCAACCTTCCTGCTGATTTTGGAATTGACCTTATTAACCCCGATGTTTGCTTCATTGATATAAAGAAAATCCGTTATAGTTTTTGGTTCGGGAGAAGGCTTGAAAGAATACTCCCCTGCATAATTATTTGCTGAAAATATTTTTTGAATCGAATTATTGCTATATGAAATAAGTATATCCTTTTGCTCTAAAAGATCGGGAAGAAGCTTTGCTATTGACAGATAAAATTTTGGGTCGGTGGAAAGCTTTAGCGTTAATTGGTTAAAAACACTATTGAGCACGTCTTTTTTTTGTGTCGAACCTGGAAAGAAGTTGTCTTTTATCGTGCTTTGGATGAAGTCAGATACGTTATCTGATGTAACTGTGATGTTATAGTTGGCTAACCGCACCGGGCCTGATATCTTCAATATCTCTTTGAGAACCCTAAGGTCAATTGCGATAACACCGTTTGGCTGCTTACCGCTTTCAAGATTGTAGATAAAAGCGGCAGTGCTTGCCGTTTCCTGATAGTTAAGATAAAAATTGCTGTCGCGAAGATAGAGATGCGGTTGTAGGTAGCGTCTAACGATAAAGGGAGGCTCTACATGATTTTTTAATTGGCCATCAAGCTCATACACATCCTGTATGACCAAATTTTCTACTTTTGCTTTTTTTATTGTCAGGTCCCCTATCGAACCGATAAATCCCCCGGTAGGCCTCAGCTCCTCATCGTTTTGGAATAACAGCAGATAATTTCGCTCCTCATCAAATCCTAAAATATATGGCAGAACACTTGAGAAGCTTAACAACTTCGAATAAGTAGGTTTAAGTTGTTCTCGTAACGTCTTGTTATTGGTTTCCATAATAAGTCGTTGCCCCTCCTGGTAGAGGTACGAGAGATTTGCAAGAGTCGTATTGAGAGTTTTTAAATCAATTCCCCTTTCTCTAAAGACTGCCGATGCGTCTCCTGCAAGACTGGAAAGTCCAATCGAGCGTCCGAGTAGAAAATACTTCTCCTCCACTACTCCATTCTTGTCTACCAGAGTCAGCGCATCAAACAAAAGTGCAGCGGACGGTTTTATAAACGATAAAAACATTTCGGACATATGGGCGTTTTGTGTGACCCTGTTGAAATCATTTTTTTTCAGCGAATCGATGGAATTTTTGAAAAACAAAAGACAAAGTCCCAGAAAAAGTGTATTCATAAAAATGAAAATAAATCCTCCGAAAAACAGTGATGAAAAGACAAAAGAGAGATGGCTCTTTTTAACCGGTATTTTAGATTTCTTTTTGCCGCTGTTGCTAGAATACGTTTTTTGCAAAAGAATGTCTCTGTGTTCCAAAAGAAATAAATATCCCTTTTCAAAACCTGCAAAAAAAGTGTCGATGTAGGAGCAATCAATTCTCAATGTTTGTTTTACAATGTCTTCAATATTTTGACGGGAGATGCCGGTTGGCGGTTTATGTGTTTCGGAGAATGAAATCTTTATCTCGCTATCCACTCTTCCGATAAGATGCGTAGTTTCCAGAATAGTGTGCGGATGATTGTAAAAAAGAAAGTAGCATTTTTCATTACTGACATTTCCAAAAAGAAGTCTCGCAACGCCTGTTAGAAAATCGTTACTCATAATTCCATAAACGGGAAAGGCTTCATTTCCTGAAAGGTGTATTTCCTCTTTTGCAATCGCGTTCTCAATAATTTTCGAAAGGTCACCCTTCCCTTCTAATTTTTTTTGACTAATTACTTCTCCCAGTATTCCAAAAAAAGAAAATTGGTAGTCTCGATATTCTTTTAGAAGAGTAAGATTTTCATTCACCACATCAACATCAACAAGGAACAAGGCTTTCGCTTTGTCAATAATAACCTTCGCCATGAGTGGTTCGACTTGGTCTTTTGCCGAGTTGTCGGAAAGTAAAATGAGAGCATAGTCAAGAGTTTCCTGGAGCTTTGGAAGGAGGGCCAGACTTTTAAAATCAAGAAAATAAATTTTATGGTCTTTCTCAAGGAAAGACGGCTTCTTCTGGGAAAGAATAATTAATCGAAATTTACTCGCAAACTCGTCAACGAGAAGTTGAAGAATGGGTTCATTTTCGCCGAATATGGCAAGCAGCGGTAATTCTTTGTCGCCTTCTTCAATATCGAGCAGTTTTGGCATACCTCTTATTGTAGTAGAAATAATTAGTATTTGTCGAGTATTTGAGCTTAATGCGGGAAACTAATTAGACAAATGTGATACACTAAATGTGTCCTCCAGACTAAATTTTGAAGTCAAGCGCGTCGTTCACCAACCCGTCTGCAACCTTATTTTGTTCCCGTGGAATCTGAGAATAAATAATTTTAGCTGAAAGTTGTGACTCAAGACTTTTTGCGGTAATAAAAAGTTCCTTCATGTCAGGGTGTTTCACCTTAAATTTCCCACTCATCTGGGAAGCGATGAGAAGCGAGTCGAGTTTAAAATGGACAGCGTTAATATTGGGGTAGTGTTCTATTATCCATCGAAGAGCATTGATGACGGAAGAGTATTCTGCGACGTTGTTGGTAGTTACTCCAAGACGCTTTCCTTCCGAGTAAAGGAGTTCGCCATTGTCATCAAAAACCGCAAATCCATATGCTGCCTGTCCCGGATTTCCCCTCGATCCTCCATCCCCAAAAATTGTGACGTTCTGTATGTTTTTCAAGTTTCGTTTTTAGTATTTTTCGACGGTTGAAATGCTAAAGCTTGATGTATCAAGCTTTTTTGTCTTTCATAAAATACCACAGCATGATGACAAAAACCAGCAGCTCACAAATACCGGTAGTGATGGCCGCGGCAAAATAAGTAAAGCGGGGGATGAAAAGAAGGTTGAGAAAAATGTTTAACAATAAAGCTCCTCCGTAAAGGGGAACAAGAAACCGGATTTTGTTTCTTATAAGAAAATTCCATTGCAAAAGACTCGTTAAGAAGAAGAAAGGGAGAGAAAGAGAGAGGAGTTGGAGCGGTAAAACGGATTTCGCAAATTCGGGTTTTAATATTGTTATGAGTGGTGCGAAGAAAAATGAAAGGACTGTGATGGAAACAGAAACTAGGACAAAGAGAGCAGAGTAGCGTTTAAAGGTTGCATAATAGTTGTTTCGATTTTTGCTTTCCGAAAGGAGTAATGGGTAAACACTGTTTGACAGGAATGTCGGCACTGCGAGAAGAAATTCAAAAAACTTATAAGAGATTCCGTATACCCCAACATCGAAATTCGGTTTAAAAATCGAAAGTAAAAACATGTCCGCTTTTGCATACAAAAGATTAAAAAACAACATAGCACCAAGAGGGAGAGAAAGAATAAAAAGCCTTTTTGAAAAAGACTTAAAATCGTGAGTTATAGAAAAGCGAATAGAGTACTTCCTTTTTATTGCCCAAAACAAGAGGCTCACAAGAATTGCCCCGGATGCAATATAAGAAAAAAGGAGCAGATTAAGGTCGTGGCGAAATGATGCAAAGACAATAAGGATAAGTAACACTAGGGATGAAATAACGGAGGGAATTAAGGAGACATGATAAGAAAGTTTTTTTTGAAGGATTGTCTGCAGAGAAAAATTAAGACCTGTTGTAA
>CAZMSF010000014.1:0-10303 GCA_964568885.1 uncultured Gammaproteobacteria bacterium | reverse complement strand
TCATATCCTGCGGCATACGCAATAAGAAGTGTCCCCACGAGAGTCGGGATGCTGGTTGCGACACGAAGAAGAAATTGAACGAGGGTGTTAATTGAGATCTGTTTCAATTGAATGCCTGAAAATCTTTGCATACTAAAAAGTATACAGTATTAAAATACGCCTTACACGAAAATACATTCATATGCTAAATAGTTACAGAACGCTTCATTGAACTCACTTTGGCCTCATGGTACAATCAAGTTCAATGGACAAAGCATACGATCACAAAAAAGTCGAAGAGCCTCTCTATAAGAAATGGGAGGAAAAAGGGTATTTTAAACCGGAGATAAATCCGGAAGGGGAACCGTACTCTATTATTCTTCCCCCTCCCAATGCAAATGCCCCCCTTCATTTCGGACACGCCATGTATGTGATAGAAGACATCTTGGTTCGTTATCACAGAATGAAGGGATATAAGACTCTGTGGGAACCGGGTGCGGACCACGCCGGTTTTGAGACGCAATTCGTTTTTGAAAAAAAGCTTGCCGCGGAGGGGAAGAGCAGATTTGACTATGACAGAGAAACGCTCTATAAGATGATTCTGGAGTTTGTTCAGGGAAATAGACCGGTCATGGAAAGTCAATTGAGAAAACTTGGATTTTCGCTTGACTGGACCAGAAAAAAAATGACAATAGACCCAGAGATTGTTGCAGTTGTATATAAAAATTTTAAAAAACTGTACGACGAAGGACTCATTTATAGAGCGGAACGGTTGGTAAACTATTGCACTTTTGACGGTACTTCTTTCTCCGACTTGGAAGTGGTGCATGAAGAACGGAAAAGCCCCTTGTACTACATCAAATACGGCCCTCTTGTTCTGGCAACAACACGGCCGGAGACTAAATTTGGAGATACGGCAGTTGCCGTTAACCCCTCGGACAAAAGGTATCAAGAGTATGTGGGGAAGGAATTGGAAATAGAAACGGTATTGGGGAAAGCAAAAATCAAAGTTGTTGCTGACGAGATGGTCGACCCGGACTTTGGAACAGGAGTAGTAAAGATTACCCCGGCTCATGACTTTAATGATTTCGATGTTGCAAAGCGTCACAAGTTGCCTCTCAAGCAGGTTATCGGGTTCGATGGAAAGATGAATGAGCATGCTGGCGAGTTTGCGGGTCTGTATGTTAAGCAAGCCAGGAAAGCGGTTGCTGAGAGGATGCAGGAGAAAGGACTTATCGAGAAAATTGACGAGAATTATGAAAACCGCGTAGGACTTTGTTATAAATGTAAAAACGTGTTGGAGCCCCTTCCTTTGGAGCAGTGGTTTGTCAAAATGGAGCCTTTGGCAAAATCGGCAATAGAAGCGGTAAAGAACGGCGAGATAAAGATTTATCCCAAAACTTTTGAAAAGCTTTACTTCCAATTTTTGGAAAATATCAGGGACTGGAATATATCAAGACAAGTTGTCTGGGGCATTCAGATCCCTGCATGGAAAAATAAAAGCACCGGAGAGTGGGTCGTAACGGAAGGAGAAGTTCCGGATGGAGTAGAGTGGGAACGGGATGGAGACACTTTTGACACGTGGTTTTCATCAAGCCAATGGCCATTTGCCACACTTATGACAACGGGAGAAGGGGAGTATGAAACGTTTTATCCAACAACCGTGATGGAAACCGGATATGACATTCTTAGATGGTGGATTGCAAGAATGGTAATGATGGGACTTTACGCAACGGGAAAAGTGCCTTTTAAAAATGTAGTGTTGCACGGACTTGTGAATGATCCATACGGCAAAAAAATGAGTAAGTCAAAAGGAAATGTTGTCAATCCCTTAGAACTTGTAGACCAATACGGTGCGGACTCAGTCAGGTTCGCGCTTGTCTATGGAACCGCACTTGGTAACGACCAGGCATTATCATATTCAAAACTTGAAGCAGCACGACGCTTTACAAATAAGTTATGGAATATCGGAAGATTCATCATTGAATTCAAACCTGAAAACTCAAAAACTGAAATTTCAAATGATAAAGACGATAAAAAAATTATAGAACGACTACACGAAGTGATTAAGACTGTGGATGCCGCATTTGTCTCATATCGTTTTAATGATATCTCGGAATTGTTATACGAATTTACGTGGCATGAATTTGCGGATAAATACATCGAGTCAACAAAAGAGAGAAGGGCGGAGGCGCAGCCGGCGTTGGAATATGTTTATATAACGATATTAAAACTTCTTCATCCCATTATGCCATTTGTTACAGACGAAATTTTTGAGAAACTTACCTCTTCTGAAAAATCCCTTATGATTGAGAAGTGGCCGACACGGTAGTCTTTGGTTGTTTTCCCCATTTTCTGATACACTGATTTTATATGTTTCTTCTTTTCGACATTGGTGGAACAACGACCCGAATGGCTCTATCTAGAACAGGAGATGCTCTTGATGAGGTAAAGTTATTTCCTACCAATCATAATTTTACTGAGGCGACGGAGCAGATGCGACAAGTTGGAGACGAGCTGTCGGGAGGAGAAAGGTACCATGCTGTTATTGGGGGCGTCAGGTCCTACGACAGAAAAACCGGAACACTTTTCCATCAGCCCAATTTTCCATTGTGGGTCGGAGAACCTCTATTGGCAACTATGCGTCAAATGTGGGGAAAGGATGTCTTTTTAGAGAACGATGCTGCAATGGTGGGTCTTGGAGAAGCTGCGTATGGTGCCGGGAAGGGGTATGACATTGTGGCGTATATTACGCTTTCAACAGGTGTTGGAGGCTGCAGGATTACAAATGGAGAGGTTGATATGACGGAATTTTCATTCGAACCCGGAAATATGCTTGTTACAGGGCGGAATGGAACACCTGTTTTTTTAGAGCAATTAGTTTCGGGAAGCGCAATAGAATTATATTATGGGAGAAATCCTTTTGAACTCGAGAATGAACAGGCATGGGAGGAAATCGCAGAACAGGTTGCAGTTGGCATTAATAACGCCGTTGTTATGTGGTCTCCACAGGTTGTGGTGTTGGGAGGTTCGGTTCCCCAAAAAATTAATTTTGACAAAGTGAATTTATATCTAAAGAAATACTGCAAGATTTACCCGCAGCTTCCCGAAGTGGTGAAGGCAAAGCTTGATGAGAAAGGTGGCTTGTATGGGGGTTTGGCAAAACTTAAGAAACTGCCATAACTATTTCACCGTTACGCTTTTTGCTAAATTCCGCGGCTTGTCGGGGTCTTCAATATTTCTCTCAAGCGCTAGATAATATGAAAGAAGCTGCATGTGTACGGTTTGGGAAATAAGCGTTGCCTCTTTTAAATCTCCAGTTTGCAAGAAGATATCAAAAACAGCGTTATTTACAGGGCCCACGCCAATAATAAGTCCTCCCCGTGCTTTAATTTCGGCTGCGTTTGAAACTATTTCCGGATACGTTTCATCATTTGGTGCAAAAACAATACAAGGTGTCCCTTTCTCAATAAGGGCAATTACTCCATGTTTTAATTCTCCACCGGCAAAACCCTCGGCATGAATAAGTGCGGTTTCTTTGAGTTTCAATGCTGCCTCAAGAGCTGCAACGTATGATATGCCTCGTCCTATGGTAAATACGCGGCTCGTATTTTTAAGTTGCTTTGCCAGATTTTTTATAATGACAAGATTTTTCTCTGAAAGTAAGCTTTTAACATCTTTTGAAGTTTCTAAGAGTAGCCTATCTCCTTCTTTAGTTTTGCCGGCAATTGTATAAGAGACAAGCAGAAGTAGTCCGACCATTGACGTAAAACTTTTTGTTCCGACAACAGCTCTCTCCACACCGGCGTGGAGAAGAAGATGATAGTCCGAAATGCGTGAAAGAGTTGAGGTAGGAACGTTTACTATTGAGATAACTTTAGCTCCTTTCTTTTTTGCGCTTCTTACCGGTTCTACAATGTCAATTGTTTCTCCACTCTGTGAAACCGGAATGATGAGACTTTTTTTTGTAATAAAATGTTGAAGGTATTTGAATTCGGAGCCTACCGAAAAATTAACATGCTTTTTAGCAATTGTTGAGAGAAAATATTCACCGGTCAGAGCTGCATAAGAGGCGGTTCCACACCCCAGCATAAATGTACCAAACGCATTGTGAACGTCTGCTGCAAGGCGTTTTATTGAGTTTTTCTCTAACGAATACAAGCTGCTAAGAATAAGGGGCTGTTCGTTAATTTCCTTTATAAGAAAATGCTTATATTTTCCTTTGGAATGGGTGTCCGCTATCCGTTCGACACTCTCCATTTTAAAAACGAATGTTTTTTTGGTTTCTGGACTAACAAATCGAACTTTATCGTCCAAAACTGCCATTTGATTGTCGCCAAGCACGGAAATGTTCGTGACATTTTGGGGAAGCGCAGATATATCTGAGGTGATGAAGTAACAATCTTTATCATATCCAACAATAAGCGGAGAGCCATTCTTGGCTGCAATAATTCGGTTCTCATTCGCATTAACGACTACAAAAGCATTGAGCCCACGTAGTTTTAGGAATGTATCCGCAACTGAAGTAACAAAATCCTCCTTCTTTTGGAATTCTTCAATAAGATGGACTATTACTTCAGTGTCGGTCTCGGAAGAAAATTTATGTTCCTTTTTTACGAGCTGGTCCCTTAATTGCTCATAATTTTCAACGATTCCATTATGAACAAGTGCAAGTTTTTTAGTGCAGTCCAAATGCGGGTGTGCATTAACGGTGGTTACTCCTCCGTGTGTCGCCCATCGTGTGTGTCCTATTCCTGCAGTTGTTTTTTTTAAAGTTGTTTGTGCCTCTCCTATTTTACCGGTGTGTTTCTCTATTTCCAGCGAGTTGTTATTTTTAACTGCAATTCCCCAGGAATCGTACCCCCTATATTCCAGCGTTTTTAACCCGTCAAGAATTTCTGCGGCGTCATGGGAACTTTTACCGATAAAACCAAAAATACCACACATATTGTTATTTTACCTTACAAGCGACGAAATTTTTTGAAGCTCCTTAGGTTTTGTTATGACATAGAGCCCTGAAGAACGAGAAAGAATGCCCATTTCCATAATTTTTTTTATTTCAATACTGGTTGTTTCTCTACTCAGTCCTATTAAATTGGCGATATCCTGTTGGGTAAGAGGAATAGGGATAACAATACCGCGGTCGGTCTTTCTTCCAAATCTGTCTCCTAATATGCAAAGAATTGAGCCTACTTTTTTTACCGCATTATCAAATGCCAAGTTTTCCATCCGCTGCATAAGTCCATTAAGCCGATGTACTATTCGTTGCGTTATCATAAGGGAAACGTTGGAATGTTGTTCTAAAAATAACAGGAGTCCTTCTCGGCTTTTCTCATAAACTACGCAGTCAGTGATTGCCCGAAAAGAATGCTCGTTGGGTTTTTGGTTGTAGATCCAGTTATAGGAAAAAACATCATTCGGTTGAAAAATAAAAAGAATAAATTCCCTCCCGTCGGCAGATACGCTTGAGTCTTTGATATATCCTTTCTTGAGATAATATGCCCCTCCCCTAACATCTCCTATTCGAAGTACTACATCCCCCTTTTTATAAAACGAGGGCTTTGAGGTGATAAAGAACTCTTTTAAAAGCTCACCCGGAGTTATGATCATTGCGCTGCCCTTTTGTGAAGTATATCAGGTAAGAAATCTGTAAGCAACCTCACACAAAAAATGTTAGACATATTACGGATTAGAGAGATTGCAAATGCTATCCTTCTTTTGTCATGACACGAAGGGAACTTTTTCTTAATGATAGGCTCTCTGATGCACAAATCACTAAATTTAAATTGTTCGATGATGAAGAATTGATATTTGCGTGCCGTGAGCATTGGCTTCCATTGGTTCTTCGGTTGGTTAGACAGGCACTCACCGGATTCATAATAGCAGTTGCTTTAGGTTTTGTATTTGCCTTTTTTCTTAAGAGTTTATCACTTGCTGTGAGCGCGTTTTTCTTAATTGTACTATTGACGAATATCGTAGCAGTAAGAGAGCTCATACATTGGTGTTACCACCTTTATATAGCGACAAATAAACAACTCATCGAAGTTCGCTATAGTCCTCTTCTTTCTCATGCAATTAACTCGGTACTTCTTGATCAGATACGGTGTACGGAAATTGATGTTGAGATGTATGGAATCATCCCGGAACTAATCGGTATTGGAAACGTTGCAATTACCTTCGATAGGCCAACCCACAAAGATGAGTTTGTAATAAAAGGAATTCGCTCTCCCCGATCGGTTGCAAATCTACTTTCCGCACAAATTCATCAGTCGGTGCCCTCAGTTCCAAAACAAACAATGCAGTCTCCGGAAAAGCTTTTGTGGATACGTGAGTTAAAGCAAAATAAATATCGATTCTTAGGGGATTCAAATTATGGAACTACTATCAACTGAAACAATTCGAACAATTGTAGCAGCCGTTAAGATTGTATTCGTTTTTGTAGGAATAGTGATAATAACTACCCATTTTTTCTACGCAAAAGAAACCCAAAAAATGGAAAGAAAGCTTCAAATATATCTTCCTGGCAGCGTGCAGACTGCAATAACAATTGAGCTTGTTCTCTCTTTCTTTTTTCTCCTGCTTTCATTAGTTATTCTTTTTCTCCCCTTGTAATTGTCCATACTTGCGGCTCCCAATAAATGCCAGTAAAATGCAATACATGTCAGGTTTTTTCCGCAAAATTACCGCTTTATTGCCGAAAGAGTTTTTCGGAGATATTACCAATAAGCACGTTGCCATACAACTTCGAGCGCTTCTATTTTTTATTCTGGTAATCTGTGCGGGAATTCTGCTCCAAATATTGGTATTTCTCGATCAGAAATTAATTTATGCAAAGAAAGAGTATGAGGGGAATGCAAAACAGTTCCGGTATTGGAGTGGAGTGGCTCTCCAGTTTCCTAATATTCCGGATATTCTCTACAACGCATCGGTGAGTGCATTAAATGTGGGAAAAATTTCGGAAGCGGCGCGATATCTTGATAAAGCCCTCCAAATAGATCCGTTATTTAAAGATGCTCGTGAATTAAGAAAATCGGTGGGTGAAAGGTAAAGATTGTTATTCAGTCTTTTCTTCAGTCGGTTCTGGATTTGCCTCTTCTTTAGCTGCTTCTCCCTCGGAAGGCTCTGTCTCTCCGGCCTCACTCTCAGCAGCCTCGGCTGCTGCTTCTTCCTCTGCTGCCAGTTCTTCCGCCTCTTCAGAAACAAGTTCGGCGATGCGAAACACCATTTCGGTCGGTTCTGCGAGAAGTTCAACTCCTGCCGGAGCTTTCAAGTCACCTAAAGCGATACTGTCATCGATATTGGCAAGGTTCTCTATATTTACCTCGATATGTTCAGGCAAATCGGCAGGAAGTGCTTCAACCTCAACCTCAGAAAGTGGTTGGAGAAGAACACCTATCTTATCAACAACTGCCTTCGCTTCGCCTACGGGGACAATTGGAATGGTAGCTTTTACCTTTTCCTTAAGATTTACCTTAAAAAAGTCTGCATGCAGCGGTGTATGGGTGATTGGTTGAATGTGAATATTCTGGATAAGTACGGGATGGGTTTCTCCATCAACTGTAAGATCTACCAGTCCTGTTTCATGTACGATACTATAAACATGCTGAAAATCTTTAAGAGGAAGCTGAAGTGAGGTGCTTTTCATACCCTTTCCAAACATATTTGCGGGAAGAATTCCTTCGCGCCTCAAATGTTTTACTCTTTTGCCGACTATTGTCCTTTTTTCTGCTGCAAGCTTTTCACGCTTCATAGCTTAGTATTCTACAAGAAAAGAGTGTGAAACACAAGTCTTGCGGTTGCATTTGAAGCTATTTTGAAGTATACTATTAGCCTGTACCGCGGGGTAGTGTACGGCTGCACAGGAGGCTCATAATCTCCTAGATAAGGTTCAACTCCTTACTCCGCAACATATTTTCGAAGAAAATATGGCAGCGGAGCAAACTTGTTTACTCCGCAACAAAATTTCTGAATTTTGTAAGGAGCAAAGCTCCGCTTTACTCCGCAACACATTCGATAAGCTCAGCGTCAGGAGCAAAGCTCAGCTTTACTCCGTAACACGAATGAAATGAGTGTTGAGTGAGCAAGATTCTCTTCCTCCGCAAGAAAATTTAAAAGAATAGATTCCACCATTTTTTCCATGTAGGAGTTGTGTCTATAGTTATCTTTTGTGAATTTGAAGCTGGAGGGGGAGCAAGTACTATGTGCTCTCCGGGTTTAACCATTCCTAATTTTTCTCTCGCCTCATTTTCTATGAATTCAGGGGTATTTACAAAATGTAGTTGTTCTTGAAGCAATTGCCTCTTGCGTTTCGCCTCTTTTTCCTGTGTTTTTAACGTAGTTACAATATGACTATTTTGCCTCAAAGTGAGTATTGAGCTACTGATATTCTTAATTACCCATAGTAAAATGAGCGCAATTCCAATAAGTATGAGGGATTTTGTGTTGACAAAGCGCATAATTACTGATATTATAGGCTCAAATTAAATGAGACTTAAGTAATTCTTGCCTCATTAGTTAAAAATTTATGGCTAACGATTTACGTCTTCGTGACGCACATGGAAAGTTCCAGGACTTTTTGAAATCAAAAAATAGGGCATCCGCGACCATATTAGCATATGGAAAGGATATCGAGCAATTAATTGAATTTCTTGAAGCTGTACAGAAAAGCAACATCGATGAAGTAAGCGGGACCGACATACAGGCTTTTTTAACCAAGCTTAAAGATGAAGGGTATACGCCGAAGTCTCTTTCAAGAAAGCTTAATTCGACCAGAACATTCTACAGATATCTGAAAGTAAATGAATTTGTAACTGATGATCCTTCTCTTCTGGTTGAACATCCAAAGTATGAACTTAATCCTCCACGCATGCTTTCTCCGCTTGAATACCGGGCCTTAAGAGATGCTGCATCCGTCGACTCACGGATTTATGCGATTATTGAAGTTCTCCTTCAGACAGGGATCCGAATTGGTGAATTGGCGAACCTTCGCGTAGAGGATGTGAGTGAAAATTCAATTCACATTAGACCCTATGAGGGACATGAATCCAGAGAGGTACCGCTCAACAGAAGGGCAAAGGAGGCGTTGAAGCGGTATATGGAAAGCCGTGCAAATACCGAAGACACCCATGTCTTTGTGATGAAGACCGGTAGGCCATTTCTCGTAAGAAATATTAGAGATGCCGTTGAGAGATATTTTAAGAAAGCAGGTATTGAGAACGTAAAAATTAATGATTTGAGGCATACATTTGTCGCGCACCATCTAAAACAGGGCGTTTCCTTGGTGTTTCTCTCTAAAGTATTGGGACACAAAAGGCTTTCTTCAACAGAACGCTACCTCCAATACGTGAAAGAGCATAAAAACGGTGAAGGCACCGCGCTTCTTGAGCTTTAAATTTTAGTCAAAACCTCCCGCTTTCAGCTTGATTTTTTACTTAATTCTATGCCATAGTGTAGATATGGAGCATCATCCTGCGCACCACTCATATCCAGACGTTAAAACACTTATCTCATGGTCTGCACCCGGAAGGCCGTTTCGAAAAAAGGGAAAAGAATTCTTTTTTACAGGACTTTTAATCGTATTTCTTATCGAAATAATTCTTTTTATATTTTCCGAATATCTTCTTATGTTTGTCGTAGGCACTCTTTATTTCTTCTCAATTGCTCTTGCTGTTGTTCCGCCTCAGAATTTCCATTATCGGATAAGTACGCAAGGTATAAAAGTTGAGGATCATTTTTTTATTTGGGACGAATTGTATGATTTTTATTTCAAAAAGATTGACGGAGTTGATGTTTTGGTCGTCCGTGCAAAAAGCATGTTCCCCGGGGAGTTGCGTATCTCTCTTGGGGACGTCCCAGTTGATCACATCAGACGTGTGTTAATAGGCTACATTCCTTTCCGCGAGGTGGTAAAACCCACCTTTATGGAAAAAAGCGGAGAATGGCTTGCCCGTAATTTCCCACTTGAGCGTTAAGTGAGGCTTACCATTTGACAAAAGGTAGGTTTTTTACCTCAAAATTGATATAATCACAAGTACGACAATTGAGAGAAGGAGAAATTTGCACTTGCAAGAAATCTTGCGGCTGCAGACGATAGGCACCCGTAGCTCAATGGATAGAGCATCAGATTGCGGATGTGAAGGTTGATGGTTCGACCCCATTCGGGTGCGCACAAGCAGGGCTTGTACGAACTATAGATTGTGAAACTCAAGGAGGGTTCGCATGAAACTCTCGTTGCACAAGAATGTTCTGCGACCCATTGCATTGCAGAAGTTGGAGGGTTCGCATAGTGGCCAATTGCGCGGGACTCGAAATCCCGAGGGAGCAA
>CAZMSF010000013.1:0-30690 GCA_964568885.1 uncultured Gammaproteobacteria bacterium | reverse complement strand
CGAAGTCTGTCTAACCAAGCTAAAAGCGGTTCGAAATAAAGCGCAGTGGGGTCACAAATTGCACTCGTCGCTGCAAAGCTTCGCTGGCAGACCGACTCCCGCTGGGGTCACAAGCTACGCCTGTCGCTAAAAGAATACTCCCGTAGACCGCGTCCCTACTCAAATGTCCCCCACTTTTTTACATTGTCGTGTGAGAAACCGTAGTTGAGGTTTTTTGCAAAGACTCTATCATATTCCGTTTTGTTTCCTCCAAATTCTGTGAGTTGGAGTCTCCCGCTTCCTGCAACGTCTTGGTTGTTATATTTTTCGGATTTCCGTGGTCTGCATTGGGCATTCCACATCCGCAATTCATACACATACAATCACCTCCCTAGTATATATTCAAATGGTAGAACGTTTTTATATGAATAGTGTGAGAACTCTGTTGTGATATTCACTACATGGGTGTTGACACAGGGGTATAATTGATAGTATGAGCTTATTTGAAACTCGGGATGGCTCGCAAAAGCCCTCGAGAGAATTCTATTTCGATTTAGATCCACGGCTTGTTGAAGGAATTTTTTACAGGCTTGATTCGCCCAGGCGTTGGTCACGCCCGATTACTTTAAGGCACGTAGCCGAAAGCGAAGTTGTGGGTATTTCGCGTGAATTACCTCGCCCGACGAGAAAACCGGGAAAGTCCAGGTATAGTACTCCTATCCCTAAAAGTCTCTTTCCCGATACCCCGACTCAAGACGAAAACGGTCAGGAATACGCATTGGTCGGCAGGAGACAGTTGCAAGAGGAGCAGACAGTAGCGCTTCGGGAAAAGAGGGAAGATATGTTACATGGAAAGACTGTTGTTTTGGAAAGGCTTGATAGGCGGATGGCAATTAATGGACATTTGCCTCCAATAGAGCCCGACTCCTTTGCAGTTGCAGTCTTTAATGCTGCCGATTCATACGCGCAAGTCGAAATCGATCCTGAAGTGAGACTTCGACTTGAAGAGGAGTATAGGTTGTTGCCTGCCAGGCCGCAAAAAGACGTAACATTTCAGGGTATAGTGCACGTCGGTCAAAAACCTGACGGGTCGGATGTAACCGCATTTGAGTATATGCCCCGGGATTTCTTTACCGACGAATTGGTTGCGCAGGATGTTATGATGCGCCAGCTTCGTGAAGCGCAGAGGTATATGACCGAGCCGCAAGCGTCGTATGATTATCTGACTCCGTTCGGTAGGCTGTTGGCCTCAAGCGTTTAAATTGAAGAAAGGAAGTCTTTTGCAGCTTCTAGATTTTGAGTGAGCATCAATTTTTCTCTCATCTCGGCAGCTCCATCAAAGCCCGAGATATATATCTTGAAATATCTTTTTAGCGGAGGATAGCTTTTTTGATAACCTCGCTCCGAAATCGGGTGGACTTTTTTCCATGTTTTTTCAAATAAGTCTATGTGTTTTTTCAGAAGCGCTATCCGCTCTTCTTTTGTCTGCGCATGGTAATCAACCGACTCGTCAAAGACATATGGGTTATGAAAAGCTCCGCGCCCAATCATGATGCCGTCAAGCCCATATTTTAGGGAAAGTTGCCGTCCTTGTTCTTTGTCTTCAATGTCTCCATTGCCTACTATTATTGTCTGCGGAGCAATTTCATTCCTTAATTTCGAAACCGTTTCAGCCTCTTCCCAGTGGGCGGGAACTAAGGACATCTCCTTTTGGGTCCTGAAATGTACGGTTAAAGCATCCAAATTTTGCTTGAGCAGAAACCCTATCCACCGCTCGGTTTCAATTGTTTTAAATCCGATTCTGGTTTTAACCGATACGGGAAGATTTCCTGCTCCCGCGCGGGTGCGCGAAATTATTTCAGCGGCCAATTCAGGGGTTTGAATAAGTGCGGAACAGCAGCCATTGTTAACAACGGTCCGTTCAGGACATCCCATGTTGATGTCAATCCCGTCAAATCCCATCTCAACCAACTGCTTTGCTACCAGATAAAAAGAATCCGGGTTTTTCCCCCAGATTTGCGCAATAATAGGGCGCTCTTTTTCTGAATAAATGAGCCGTTTTCTTACTTCTTCTTTTCCCTTTGACAGCATTCCCTCCACATTCGTAAATTCGGTGAACATAGCATCCGGCCGGCCGCATGAAGTTACAATTTGCCTAAAAACGGTGTCGGTTCCTCCTTCCATTGGAGCCAAAGCAAAAAATGGTTTTGGCATATCCTGCCACGAAAATCTCATTCAACAATTATACAAAAAAGGGTTGAATGAAGCGATGGGAGGGAGAATTATATCAATCAATCCTCAAAAACTGCCTCTTGACAAGGTTAAAAAAAGGGTGCTACGCTAAATGCATGAACAAAACTAACCTTGCCTTAGTCCTTGTAGTCGTAGGAGTTATCATTTATTTTTATCCTCAGTTTCAGCAATTTGCATCCGAAGGAAGTCAATTAACCGGCGCTCTTTTTGCGGTCGGTGGCGTTATTCTTTGGTTTCTCCCCTCAGATAAGAGTTCTTCAAAGAGAAAGAAGTAAGAATTTCTCCACTCTCAACTGGTCGTTTCGCTAAACATTTGACCTTTCGCTTCAATTCCGATATATTATTATAAGCTATTTCCTGTGCTATTATGAAAAAGTCACTTCTTTTAGTATTGCTGTGTTTAACGTTTCTCTTTGTGCCCATCAAGGCACAATCTTTTTTTGACCCTTTATCACGTCCAAATAACTTTCACGGAATTCACATTTTATTCACCTCGGAGCTTGAGTCTGCTTCTACTTTAGTTAATTCTCAAAATGGAGAATGGGGGTACGTGACAATTCCTATCCAAGCAGGAGACAAAGACCTGGATAAATGGCAAAAATTTATGGATGAGTGCAAAAAGTTGAAGCTTATTCCCGTCTTGAGGCTGTCAACCGAAGCGGACCCTGCCAATACAACCGTTTGGAGGAAGCCGACGGCAACAGACATTCTCGATTTTGCAAACTTTCTAAATTCCCTCAATTGGCCGATTGAAAACAGGTATATTATCCTTTTCAACGAAATGAATAGGTTTGATGAATGGGGTGGTGACGCGCCGGACCCGTCATCGTATGCGGGACTATTGTCATATGCGTCTCTCACCTTTAGGGAGGAAAATCCTAACTTCTACATTATTATGGGGGGACTTGATAATGCGGCCCCTAATGACGGAGTTAAATACATGGATAACTATGTATATCTTAAAAAAATGTATGAGCATGATAACGACATTTTTAAGAAGATTGACGGATTTGCATCCCACTCCTATCCAAATCCGGGTTTTATCGCACCCCCGCTGCAAAACCAATTGGAGGGCATTACAACCTACCAGTACGAATATATTTACATCAACTCAAAGAGTGACCACAAAGTGCCCGCGTTCATAACCGAAACAGGGTGGGATAGTAAGAAGTTGCCGGAGAGCGTAATAGCCAAATATTACAAAATAGCATACGAAAATTTCTGGAATAAGGACAAAGATAAGATTGTTGCCATAACTCCTTTTCTTCTTAATTCCCAAGGAGGAGCATTTGACTCATTTTCATTTGTGAAAGACGGCCGGAGAACTCAATACTATGTAGAAGCTTCAAAAATGGAGAAGACAAAAGGTCAACCGCTCTTGCAGACCGTCAAGGGTATAGCGGTAAAAAAGATTACCCAATTCAAAAAATTAGCCATAAAAAAATCGACCAAAGAAAATGACGCGCTTACAAAAAATCTTATCGTTCAATTTGTACAAATTTTCTTTTAATTTGTAACCCTCTCTGCTAAGATAAAACGCGATGTCTTTCTTCCAAAAAAAAGCCCCACAATCGAAGAACATAAAATCTAAAAAGGGACTTTCCTGGACAAAAGACCCCGAAATCCAAGAGGAGATGACGCAAATCATATCTTCATTAGGTCTTTCCTATATTAATGGAAGAAGAGTATTTTGCTATAGAACATCAGGCTCAAAAGCCCGTGCCTATGCGCGTATTTGGTCGTTTCCCAAGATTTTCCAGGACGTGTTGGAAATTGAGCCGGCTTATGTTATGGAGATAATCTCTGAAAAATTCGACAAATTGAATGCGGATAACAGAAAAAAAGTAATAATCCATGAGCTTTTACATATTCCGAAAAATTTTTCAGGAAGCCTTTTGCCGCATAAATACGGCTATACAAAGATAGAAAAAGAAGTCGAAGTTTTGTTCAAAAGATATATGAATAACAAATGAAATATTTGCTGCACGGAGACGATACTGTTTTATCAAGGAATATGCTTTCCGGTTTGGTCGAAGGATTTACGATAATACGTTTGGACGGGAAAACAGCCGCGCTAAAGGAGATGGAGGAGTATCTTCTCTCAACCGGTCTTTTCGGAGAAAAAAAGGCGGTAGTCGTAGAGAGTCTACTGACCAAAAACCCGAAGAAAAAAGAACTGGTGAAATTCCTTAATGAGGTAAAGGATTCCGTTCTTTTAGTTCTCTGGGAAGACAAAAAACTTCCCAAAACAGCCCTCACTCCTCTTAAAAATTTTACGGTGAGGGAATTTCTGCTTCCCACAACGTACTTTCAATTTCTGGACAGTTTTACTGAGAGGAATGGAAAAAAATTGTTCGTCATGTATCAAGAGCTTCTAAAGACCGTTTCGGCAGAGCAAGTGTTCTACTCTCTACTGAAAAGACTGCGGTTGCTTCTTATTATGTCCGGGAACGGGACGAGTGAAGAGCTTTCCAAAATGTCCCCATGGCAAAAGCAAAAACTTTCACAGCAAGTCCGCTTTTGGAGTAGAAATGCGCTTCTTTGCTTTTATAAAGAGCTTCAGGATACTGAAATCAAACTAAAAAGCGGAAAGCTTCCCTTGGGACTTTCAAAACATCTTGACACGCTAATCCTTTCTCAACTATGATGATTGTTGTTGTCAGGAAAATGTCCAGACTTTAAAAAACGATTACTATACAGTAAATCCCATGACTGATGAATTAAAAACTCAACTCGACAGCGCTCTCCAAGAAAAAAAACTCAACGAAAAGGCATATAAAGAAATTACCAGATGGCTGACAGACGCGGAATTTGAAGAATTTGTGCCTCAAGTCTCTGAAAAAATAAAAAATGAGGACTGGGAGTTTTTGATGGATGCATTTTACAGGGTTCTGATATTCGGAACAGGCGGGATACGCGGAGTCATGGATATCGGGACCAACCGCATGAATAATTACATGATTCGCTGGGCATCCCAGGCGTACGCGCAGTATATTTTAAAACACAAGTCTGAACTTAAAGACAAAGGCATCGCTATTGCATATGATTCTCGGCACAACTCCGAAACGTTCATGAAGGAGACGGCAAGAGTCCTGGCGGCCAATGGTATTCCCGTCCACATCTATAATTACTACAAAGCAACACCTCAACTCTCGTTTACGGTAAGGGAGCTGAAGTGCGCAGGGGGAATTGTTTTGACAGCGAGCCACAATCCTCCCAAATTTAACGGGTACAAGGTGTATGACGAGAACGGGGTGCAGGTGTTGCCTGAGGTGGGAATGCAGATCGAAGAGGAATTCAATGCGGTTACCGAAATAAAAAAGATGTCTTTTGAGGAAGCTCTTTCACAAGGCTTGATACATTATATTCCGGATGAAGTAAGTAAGAAATTTGCGGAGAGTGCGAAAAAAGCATCGATTTATGGCAAAAGAGACGTAAAAATAGTCTTTTCTCCTCTTCACGGCGTAGGTTCTCAATCAGTGCTGCCGGTTTTAAAAGAATTAGGCTTCAACGATATTGTTCTGGTTCAGGAACAAATGGAGTTGAATGGTGACTTCCCAAATGTAACAGGGCAATTCCCTAATCCCGAATTTCCGGTTGTATATGACAGGGCAATAGAACTTGCCAAAAAGGAGAATGCTAATATCGTTCTTGTAAGTGACCCTGATGCGGATAGGCTCGGCATGGCAGTTCCTGACACAAGCGGTGATTGGATTCCTCTTAATGGCAATCAGGGAGCGGTTGTCATGGTGTATTTCATCCTTGAAGCGTTGAAAGAAAAAAATGCGCTTCCCAAAAATCCGGTCATGGTAAAAACTTCCGTCACAACGGAATTATTCAGAGATATAGCGGAGAGCTATGGCGTGGAGGTTATCGGTGATCTTCTTGTTGGGTTCAAATTCATCGGAGACCGAATTGAGCATTTACCACAAGACAAAACATTTATATTTGCAGCAGAGGAGAGTGTCGGATATTTGTTTGGGGACGCATACCGTGATAAAGGTGCAGAAACACCTGCCGTAGTTGCTGCCGAAATGGCCGCCTACTGCAAAGAAAAAGGGATAACACCCATGGAACTTCTGGAAAAAATTTATAACGAATTCGGATTCTATGCCGAGCGTCTTTTCTATAAAGAGATAACCGGTTTTGGAGCATTTGACCAGATGAATTTGGCAATGAAAAAATTGAGAGAAAATCTTCCCAATGAAATCGGCGGAAGGAAAGTCTTAAAAGTGCTTGATAGGTCTACCGGAGAACTTCGTGACGCTCAGACGAATGAACTTTTGGAGACACGACCGTGGGATAAAGGCGACATGCTTTCATTTTTCTTCACGGATGACGAGCGAACCGTAATACATGCGCGCCCCTCGGGGACTGAGCCCAAGATGAAGTATTACACCAATGTAAAAGGTCAGCTTTCGGAAAAATCAAAGGGTGAGATAATGCGGGAGGCAGAACTTTTAGAGCAGGCTATAGCAAAAATCTTTGAAGATATTCTTGCCACCGTGCAAGTGAATGTTTTTTAATTTGTGGAATCCCAACAACTGTTAGAAATTCAAAAAAAAGTCGAGGAAATCGTAATTTCTGCAGGCATGTATGCGCTTTCGAAGTGGGAAGATGTCGTTGCGGTGCAAAAGGGAGATGAAGGGGATGTTGTGACCGATGTTGATAGAATCATCGAAGACGAAACGAGGGCAAAATTGAGTGGCTTGGTTCCCGGAGCATCAATTGTCGGTGAAGAAACGGGAGGGGAAGTTGCCGGACTGTACTGGGTGATAGACCCAATTGACGGAACAAAAAGTTATGCGCACAAAATGCCCGGTTTTTTTACTCAAGTGGCCCTTGTCTCAAATAATGAGCCGATTTTGAGTGCAGTATATGACCCCGTTGCCCGGCATCTGTTTTCGGCAAGTAGAGGAAACGGTACATTTCTCAATGGCATAGCGATATCGTATCAGGCTCGGGTTGACTCACTTTCAAAAGCCGTAATAGATGTAGATTTTGGAGGTAGGGAAGACTGGGAATGGAAATCAAGTGTGTTTGCAAATCTGACAAAGCAGACGTATAGAGTACGCGTGACCGGAGGAAGATTCTCCCCTTATCTTTTAACAGGAGGCATCAATGCGGTTTTGGTAGTAAACCCGACGACGAAAGCTTGGGATCAACTTCCCCGGCTTATACTTATGCAAGAGGCGGGATTTGATGTAAGAGAAAAGGAGCGCGAGGGACACGTAGTCAGAGTCATGGCAGAGCCGCCTTTGACTGACGTAATTTGGGAAATAGTTGATAATATTCAATAGTTGACTAACGCTTCGCATTTTTATTATAGTATCTAATATGATTGACAACCCGAAAGATCCTTCAAATCTCAGGCAAATGCTTCTTGATAGTCCCGAGCAATTTAAAGTAGGTTTTGAAACAGCAAAAGATATACACGTAGATGGGGAATTCACGTCAATAACCATTTCGGGTATGGGTGGGTCGGCTCTTCCCGGAAATCTTCTAAGAATTTATCTCAGTGACCTTTTTAAAAGGAATACAAATGTAAGAAGGCTCGAGGTATTTCAGAACAGATACTACTCTTTGCCACATGAGGCGTTTGATAAATCACTCAACTTTATTATGTCTTATTCCGGAAATACGGAGGAGACTATTGAGTCATTTGAAGAAGCTCTTAAAAATAAGTTGCCCTGCGTGGGGGTAGCAAGTGGCGGAAAAATTGAGGAAATGTGCAAGGAGAACAACATTCCATTTATCAAGCTTCCTATTCCTTTCGAAAATTTCCAGCCTCGTCTGGGAACAGGGTACTTTTTTGGCGCAATGATCCAAACACTTATAAATCACAATTTGATTCCCGATACGAAAAACGAAATCCTGGAGGCAGCTGCTAAGCTAAAGGAAAATATTGCCCAGTTTGAAGCGAAAGGGAAAGAATTGGCGGAAAAAATTAACGGGAAGACACCTGTTATTTATACGTCAACACGTTTTAAACCTGTTGCGATGATTTGGAAAATCATGATAAACGAAAACGGTAAGACCCCGGCGTTCTGGAATTTTTTCCCTGAACTTAATCACAACGAGGCAAATGGATTTGTAAGTCCCCAAGGGAATTTTATTGCCGTTATGCTTCGTGACCCGGAAGATCATCCAAGAAATTACAAGAGATTCGAGGTTACCGCTGCTATTCTTAAAGAATACGGAACAGATTCAATAATACTGGACTACAGCGAAGGGACAATATTCTATAAGATGTTTTCGTCGCTGCTTACCGGTGGTTTTAATTCATATTATTTGGCCCTCGGGTATGGGAACGATCCGACTCCGGTTGAGTTAGTTGAGAAATTTAAAAAACTTCTTGCCTAACTTCTTGCTTTTTTTCGTACTTTCTTCCACAATGAATGTATATGGTCCTGCCTATAGATTATGTTGTGGAGAACGGGTTGCTTGAATTTGAGGACAGATATATTGTTGGTGTTGATCTTGCATCTCTAGGGGAATTTTCAAAAAACAAAGGCTTGATTTTGCCGCGGGTAATTCTCACACCGTATTCCTTCAAGCATTTTCTGGATGAGGGTAATCTTAAAACCCAAATCAAACACCTATTGGGTAGCATTAACCATGAGCATCATAGCTCACTCTCTCAAATTTCTTCCTATATAACCAACCTGATAGTAAATGGTAAATTACCTTCGGATATTTCAAAAGCGTTACTAAAGAGCATTGATAGCGGTAAAGAGTATTGTGTCGAAGCGTATTATTTCCGGGGACGAAATTATCTTGGATACTCAAAGTCACAACCGTTAAAGGGAGAAGCTGTGGTTGCAAATGAAGTGCGGATGTTGTGGGCAAATCTTTTTTCGCAAGAACATCTGAAAAAACACACTATAGACTACGATAACCACCATGAGTTTTCAGTTTGTCTTGCGATTGCTCCAAATCTTAAATTTGAGCTTGAGGGTATTGTTAAGACATTTGGAGCAAAGAAGGGTGAATATGAAATTGAGGCGCGTTCTCACGTACTGCTTACCTATCACAAACATTCAAAAACTTTTGTTAAGGGTCACGTTTTTCCGGGCGGGAAAAAAGACGCACTAAGTGTCTTTGAGATAAAAAAACTTCTTGATTACGCCAAAATTTCGGAAAAAGCTTTTTTATTGCCACAGGAACTATCGTGGGGAAAAGCAGGTGACAAAATATATGTGACAAAAATTACACACGAAAGCTCCTACGTCGAGCATACGAATACCTACGATTTTCTTGCAAAAAGCATGACAGTAACCCCGGGCATTACTATCGGAAGATTGAATGTTGTGGATGAAAAAGAAAAGTCAATTTCTATCTCTCACGATGAGATTGTACTGTTAAAGTCGCTTGATAAAGCTATGATTAATACCATTAAGAAGGCGAAGGGTATTATTGTTGAGTCGGACCCACACCCCGAGATAGTCGCAATTTTAAAGAGCGTCGGGATACCGACCGTAATTAGAAAAAGAGAACGGCTATTGTATTCATCGGGCGACATTATTACCCTGAATGCAACAACCGGTGAGATAAAAAGGGGAAGCATGTTGGTGAGTTAATATGTCAAAAATAGATAGCATTACAGCCCGGGAAATATTTGATACACATGGAAATCCTACCATCGAAACGATGGTTTCTTTAGATGACGGAACGACTGCCCGCTCGTCGGTTCCGACCGGAATAATGAAGGGTACGTATGAGGCATTACAGCTCCGGGATGGTGAAAACGACAGACTTTTTGGGCAAGGAGTATTAAAGGCGGTCGATGCGGTCAACACGGTAATTGCACCAAAACTTATTGGCATGGAGGCTGTTGAGCAACAAAAAATCGACAAGCTCATGATAGAGCTTGACGGTACCCAAAATAAGATGAAACTTGGGGGAAACAGTATCTTATCGGTTTCCCAAGCTGTCTGCAAAGCCGCCGCGAAAAGCTCCCTCTTGCCACTCGTTTTATATATCCGACAATTCATCGCCCGTGAGAAAACCGAACATAGGATTCCGACTCCGATGTTCAATATCATTGAGGGAGGGAAGCACGCAGAGAACACCCTTAACTACCAGGAATTTCTTGTTATTCCAGCCACTTCCCATACGCTACAGGAGTCTTTGGAAATAGGAGTCACCATTTACAAAACTCTACGCGGGTATCTGAAGGACAATAATCAGTCTGTTCTTTGTGCCGACGAGGGAGGTTTCGCTCCGTCATATACGACCAATGCCGATGCATTCAAGACAATCAAAACGGTTATCAGCACTACCAAATTCGAGTTTTTGAAAGATGTTTTCATGGGGGTAGATATTGCCGCAAACGCTTTCTTGTCAAATAAAAAGTATGTCATAAAAGACAAAAACGGGCAACTTGATCAAGATGATTTGATAGAAATATATCAGGGATTGGTGAATGACTATTCTCTTGTATATTTTGAAGACCCGTTTGCAGAGGACGATTGGGAGGGATGGAAAAAAATGTACTCAAGTTTTGCCTCAAAAGCACTTATCAGCGGGGATGACATTACAAGCACCAATCCTTACAGGCTCCAATCTGCTCTTAACAATAATGTTTTGAACGCTCTGGTCGTCAAGCCCAACCAAATCGGTACGGTGACTGAAGCCTTAGCGGTTGCCGAAATTGCCAGATTCAAACAGTTGAAAATAATTGTAAGTTCAAGAAGCGGAGAAACGGAAGATAACTTCATCGCTGACTTTGCCGTCGCTGTTGACGCCGATTATGTGAAGTTTGGTGCCCCTGCACGGGAGAGGGTAACGAAATACAACAGGCTTCTTGCCATAGAGCAGGAATTGAAAAAAAGCAAGTTATAATGTGCGCGTTGAAAAGAGAAGAACGAATTCTCCTTTTGGCTGCTTTTTCTCGTATTCACCAATAAGTTTGGTTGCCGCACCTGAGTGAATTTCTTCGTGAACCTTGGTAAGTTCGCGGGCAACGGTTACTTCTATGTCTCCATATATCTCTTTTATCAACTCCAGTGTCTCACGTATTCTGTGGGGCGATTCATACAGTACGACCGTTGTCTCAAGGTCTTTCACCGATTCTAAATTTCTTACAGCCTTAGACCTGGTTTTGGGGAGAAATCCGAGGAAGTAAAACTTATCGGTTGGAAGGCCGGAGGCTGAAAGGGCAGTAATAACGGCTGAGGGGCCAGGGATAGGAATGACCGTAATGCCTCGCTTGCGTGCTTCCGAAACCAAACGGTATCCGGGGTCAGAAATGAGTGGAGTTCCCGCGTCGGAAACAAGCGCAACGTTGACGGTCTTAAGAAGGCTCAAGGCTTCGTACAAAACATTTTCTTCGTTGAATTCATTAAGGGGTATAAGGTGCGTTGTTTTTATTTCATATCTCTCAAACAATTTCTTTGTTTGTCTCGTATCTTCACAAAGGACCGCGCCGACGGAATTAAGCGTAAGTAATGCGCGGGAAGTTATGTCTTGCATGTTGCCGATTGGAGTTGCTACAATGTACAAATTGCTCATATGTTGGAAGTTATTTCACATTTTATCATAAGCTTCATTCAGAGCACCTCTTACATAGGTATTTTTGTCCTTATGGGACTTGAGTCGGTTCTCATACCTATTCCCTCAGAGATTACCATGCCTTTTTCCGGCTTTCTTGCTTCTCAAGGGATTTTAAATGTTTGGTTGGTTATCATAACAGGAACTGTCGCCAACTTGGTCGGTAGCCTTATCGCATATTACATAGGGTATTTTCTTGAAGAAACGGTGCTTCTGAAGCTTATCCGTAAGTACGGAAAATTTATACTTGTGTCTGAAAAAGAGTACCGCCATGCTGAACATTGGTTTCAAAAATACGGAGATAAAATTATCTTTATTTCCCGCTTACTCCCAGCAGTTCGGACCGTGATTTCTCTTCCGGCCGGAGTGTTCCGGATGAACATGAAAAAATTCATTATCTATACTGTTGTCGGATGTTTTCTGTGGTCGGCATTATTGACCTATATGGGGTACGTCATGGGTGAGAATTGGAAAGCGCTTGATCCTTATTATAGAAAGTTCGAGTACGTTATTTTGGCTCTTATTGTTTTCGGGGGAATATATTTTGTAATAAGAAAAATCCGCAAAGGTTAAACTTCTTTCGTTCCGCAACTATTCAGTTGCTTCACTAATTTAATTTATCGAAGAGAACTTTCTTACAAGCCCCGTCACGACCCCCTGTATCCTACACTCATGCGGGTAAATCGGTTCCATTTCGCTATTTGAAGGCATCAAGACAATCCGTCCGTCTTTTTTGTAAAACCGTTTTAGCGTGGCCAAGCTGTCATCGACAAGTGCAACGACAATATCTCCCTCATTACAGATGTCGGTTTTTTCAACGACCACAAAGTCGCCGTCAAAAATTCCGTCTTCTATCATAGAATTCCCCTTTACCTGCAGAGCATAGGAGGTTCTTTTCCCCGATATCATGGATGATGCGACATCCAGTGTTGCTTCGGGGTCCGTGTGGGGCTCTAATGGTTGACCTGCTGCAATAAATCCCATAAGAGGAAGCGAAATGGTGGTTCCGACTCCCTTAACTTTTTCCCCAATGAGTGCGCCGATTTGATCTTTTTTGAGAATTTTAAGGGTCCGCATGTTACCGTCAACCTTCTGAAGATAACCTTTTTCAACTAAACCCCGGATGAGAGAGTGGATGGTTGAGGGAGCGCGCCTATTCATGGCATCCGCCATTTCCCGTAGCGTAGGAGAGTATCCGTTTCTTTCTTGGAATTGCCAAATAAATGTTAAAAGTTCTCTTTCGCGTCTGTATAGAACGGCTGTCATAGTTATGTAAAATTTAGCTTAATTTAGCAAAAAGTTACACTAAAAATATACGAAAAATATACGAAGCTTGTCAAGAGATGCAATGTGTAACAAACTATAGCAACTTTGAATTAGAATTTGCCTTTCCTGTCCTTTAGCCTCAAAAGTGTGGTACAATGTATAGTTCAGTATAGAGTATAAAGTATAAAGGATGAAAAATAATTTCCTTAATACATTATACTTACTTCTTAATACTGTTTTGTATGTTTGATTTAGTTTCGAAATATCAACCAACAGGAGACCAGCCTACTGCCATCAAAAAATTGTCGAAGGGTTTGGAAAAAGGGATAGACAACCAAGTTCTTTTAGGGGTTACCGGTAGTGGAAAAACCTATACAATCGCAAACGTCATCAAAAATTACGGACGGCCAACGTTGGTCATGTCCCACAATAAGACTCTTGCAGCCCAGCTGTATCAGGAACTGAGAGATTTTTTCCCGAATAATGCTGTCAGCTACTTCGTAAGTTATTACGACTATTATCAGCCGGAGGCGTATATCCCGACTACAGATACGTATATCGCCAAAGAGACCGAGATAAATGACGAGATAGACAAACTTCGTCTTGCTGCAACAACCAATCTTCTGACCCGGCCCGATACTATTGTTGTCGCTTCGGTTTCATGCATCTACAATCTTGGTTCACCGCAAGAATACGGGAAATATACGTTGGAGGTTGCTGTTGGTGACAAAGTGAGCAGAAATTCGATTATCGATAGGCTTTTGGACCTGATGTATCAGCGTAATGACTATAACTTTAAAAGAAGCACTTTCAGGGTGAGGGGAGACGTTGTTGAAGTGTTTCCGGGATATGAGGATAAATCTTTTCGGATAACATTCAATGGTGAATATATAGAAAAAATAGAGCAGGTAGATCCTTTAACCGGAGATGTTTTGGAAGACAGGAAGTTTGCCGTTATTTATCCTGCAAAACATTACATGACCGATGCTGCTACCTACGAACAGGTGTTTGATAAAATACGGGCCGACATGCAGTTGCAGGTAAAGAAATTCGAAAAGGAAGGGAAACTAGTTGAGGCGCAACGAATACGGCAAAGAACGGAGTATGACCTGAAGATGATAAAAGAGCTGGGGTATGTAAATGGGATTGAGAACTATTCCCGTTACTTTGACGGACGTGCACCCGGCGACCCGCCGTATTCACTATTGGAGTTTTTCAACCACGTCTCAAAGGATTGGCTTCTCATTCTTGACGAGTCCCACATGACAATCCCACAAATACGGGGAATGTACAATGGAGATAAGGCACGTAAATCGACGCTTATTGATTACGGATTTAGACTCCCTGCCGCGTACGACAATAGACCTTTAAAGTCCGAGGAATTCTGGACAAAAGTAAAAAAAACAGTCTATATGTCTGCAACCCCCGATGAATATGAGCTTGAAAAATCAGGAAAAGACAATATCGCCGAGCAATTGATACGACCCACCGGAGTAGTTGACCCGGAGGTTGAAATCAGGCCGACAGAGGGGCAAATACCCGACTTGATACAAGAAATTGAAAAAGTTGTCAAAAAAGGTGATAGAGTTTTGGTCAACACACTTACAAAAAGGATGTCTGAGGATTTAACGACATTTTTGGAAGAAAAAGGCGTTAAGGTGAATTATCTTCACTCCGATGTTGGCACACTCTCCCGTCAGGACGTTTTGGACGACTTGAGAAGTGGTGTTTATGACGTGCTGGTTGGAATTAACTTGCTACGAGAGGGATTGGATTTGCCGGAAGTTGGACTTGTTGCGATATTGGATGCTGATAAAGAAGGTTTTCTGCGCTCTAAAAGCTCACTGATTCAGATAATGGGAAGAGGGGCAAGAAGGGTCGATTCCCACGTTATTTTGTATGCGGACACCCATACAAAATCCATAAAGGAAGCGGTTTTTGAAGTTGAGAGAAGACGAGAGTATCAACTGAAATACAATAAAGAGCATGATATAACCCCTGCAACCATTGAAAAAGAAATTCGGGCAAAACTCATCGAGAGGGAAAAAGTTCTGGAAGACCTAAAACCCCTCATTGAAAAAGATGTGCTTCTCCCTGATGAGAAAGAGAAGGTGGTAAAAACTTTAAGACGGGAGATGCAAGCGGCCGCTAAAGATTTAGACTTTGAAACGGCGGCTCAAATAAGAGATAAAATACGATACCTTCAACAACAGTAAATTGCGTACACGTTAGCCTCAAATTGTGTTATAATAAGATGTGAACATACCCCAAGATCTTCGTGAACGCATCAATTTCCAGGGTGAATTTGAAGAATTGTTCTCTGACGTCGTTGCTGTTTACGAACTTGGCGACTTTGTATCCTTCGCGCCGATAGAAGTCGGATATGAGGACTTTAATGTAAAACTTACCACTTCAAAAGGAGACTTCTTCGTTAAGATTTTTGCAGAAAGTAGGGATAACGCTGAATGTCTCAGGCTTATTAATATCGTAAAAAGTGCAATTGATAGGGGGGTTACCCACCCGCGCATTATAAAGCACAAAGAAGGATATATTTTTAGAGGTCAATACGAACAATTCAATATCCGCCTCGCGGTCTTTGAGTGGATAGAAGGAAAATCATTTTATGAATTAAAACGCAACCCTACAACGTTGGAGTTGAAAGAGATTATAAGAATAGCAGCAATTTCAAATCAAATAGAGTACACACCGGCCCCACTGTATGACAGCTGGGCACTGGTTAATTTTAAAGCGGAGCTTGAAAAGGCGCGCAAATTTCTGCCCAACGAATTACTCAAGACACTTGATGTATTAGACAATGAGTTTGAAAAAGTTGACCTGAAAGAATTGCCTCATTCTCTCGTTCACGGAGATTTAATAAGCACCAATGTTATGAAGTCGGGGGGCAAAATATATTTTGTGGATTTTTCAGTTGCAAATTATTATCCGCGGATTGTTGAATTGGCAGTACTTATGTGTGACGTAATGTTTGATCCGACCGGCAAAATTACAGTTGAAGAGTATTACAAATTGCTCGTTTCCGAATACGGCAAGCATGCAAAGTTGACACCAGGTGAGCTCGAAGCGTTGCCTTTATTTATAAAACTGGCACACGCAATGCATATTGTTCGTGCAACCAGGGAGGAAGCCGAAGGCAGGGGTTCAAGCGAAAACGCACATTGGCTAAAACTTGGTAAAAAGGGACTTTCACAAAGCTTAAAACTTTGGAAATAGTCTTTACAACTCCTCCTTCCTTATCTATACTAACTCTATCTTGCCCCTAAAAAAATGCCAGGACCGGAAGACCCAATTTCTTATCAATCCACGGGTGTAGATTACGATGCGATGGATCCCTTCAAGCGCGCTGCGCAGCTTGCAGCCTTTGAAACCTCTCCAAATATTGAGCGTACAGGTCTTAGCGTTGTTGAAAGAAGTCGAGGAGAGTCCGCGTTTGTTCTGGATGAGGGAGATAGATACACAGCACACGTTGTTGAGGGGTTGGGAACAAAAAATCTTGTCGCTGACCAAATGAGACTTTTACGTCTTGCAAATCAAGCGGAAATCGCAGCAGTAATGCAAGGAATGACGGGGGACACATACTACGACCGTATCGCAAAGGATACGGTTGCGATGATAATAAACGATTTAGTGACAGTCGGTGCTGACCCTGTTGTTATTAACGCATACTGTGCCGTTGGAGATTCGGCTTGGTTTGATGATGAGCAGAGGGCGGTTGATCTGGTCAAAGGATGGAAGCGCGCCTGTGACGAGTCGGGTGCAACATGGGGTGGTGGCGAAACACCAACACTCGCAGGAGTTATAAATCCGGCAACCATTGACCTTGCAGGTTCTGCGTATGGGGTTATCCGGCCAAAGGAACGGCTAACTTTAGGAGATAAATTGCAAGAGGGAGATGCTATTATGCTGGTTGAAAGCAGTGGAATTCACGCAAATGGCCTTTCTCTTGCAAGAAGAATTGCTGTAAACATTTCAAAAGACAGTGAAGTTTCACTTCCGGAAGCCTATACAACACAACTTTCGGACGGAAAAATGTATGGGGAGGCGCTTCTTACCCCAACCCACATCTACGCTGGGCTCATAAGAGAACTTTTCGAGAGCGGGGTGGATATTCATTACATGGCAAACATTACCGGTCATGGATGGAGAAAACTTATGAGGTATGCAGATAGGGACTTTACCTACCGCATGTATGATGTTCCAACCCCGCAGCCTGTCTTTGATTTCATGCAAAAGGAGTCGCATAACGATGACCGGGAAATGTATGGGAATTTGAATATGGGGGCTGGATTTGCTTTGTATGTCCCTCGTGACATGGTCTCTATGGTAGAAGAAGTGGCTTTTAGAAAACAAGGCTTGAATGTTTTAAATGCGGGGGTTGTGGAAAAAGGTCCCCGCCAGGTTGTAATTGAACCAAAAAACCTCGTCTTTGCTGCAGACACACTTGGTGTGAGGTAGTTAATTTCTTGCTTCAGACCAAGCATTTATATTTAGTATTGAGAAGTCTAGGGCTAAGAATGTTTCAATAGCATGCTCAGGGCAAAAATTTTTCTTAATGAGACGATATATTCCCTCTAGTACATAAGTTCCATTTTCCGCACTTAGAAGCTCGTCTTTATATTCAACCATGATGAGCGGATTATATGTTATTTCGACTTTTTCAATATTATCTGGTGAAACTTCGTCACTCTCGTGTTTATATTTTTCTTTTGTAATTTTGGATTTAAAATGAAGAATATTTATTCGAGAAAGCAGATTTCGAAGATCCTTTGCGCTAATTTTTGTTTTGCGTAGAAAAGGCTCCATGTTGAAATGAATATTCTCTGGCAAACCAGACGGACAGGCATAGGACAAAGCATCCCAAATAATCTCTTTTTCTCTTGTTGTCATTAAGCATAGGTTATCAAATAGTTCATCCAGTATGCTCTCTGTAATGTGCCGCAATTTAACATCTTTTTTGCTTATTCCAAGTTCTTTCATTAAGCCTTCGAGATTATTTGGCAAGTATTCAGTTTTTTGTATCGGTCCTAGCTTTTGACGTATGATTTTTGCAAGCTTTTTTGGTGATATGTTTTGTAAATTAATATATTGAATGGTAGGCAGTAAACCTTCAATCTCTGTATCATCAAATCTCGCTGGAAGTACGTATTCCTTACTGTTATTCAATGCTCTTGCTTGAGCGCTTTTCCTTTCATGGTTTGTCCATATTTTGTTTGCGTAAAACTTAGAAATAAATATTACTGTATATTTTGCCTTCTTCCTGTAAATATCATCGAGGTAGGAATATAAATCCTTGCCCCAGGAGTTTGCAGTGTCAAATAAGTCATAATAAGGTTTAATGCCCATATCTCTAAGATGTTTTGCAACTTTTTCAACATACTTCCTATCTTCGCCTGCAAAAGATAATGCGATATCAAACAAATAATTGGGAACGACCTTTTTTTCAGACGCAGGAGAAATACCAGTTACTGCCATAACTTATTATACCAAATCATATCACTTGAACTTTGTCCCCATTTGGGTGTACAATGGATAACTTTCTTTCCAAATTTCTGGAATTTGAAGCTATTTACTATGGCAGAACGAGAAGATGCTGTTTCTTTAGAACTGGATATCCCAACATCTCTATTTGAGAAGCTTGAGCACCTTCGCAATAAAGGGAATTTAGGACAACAAGAGTATTACCTAGACGCCCTTGTAAAAGGCGCGCTGATACAAGATGCCGAAAGACAAGGAAGGTTTGTTCTTATTCGTGATGAAGAAACACAAGCAGAAACCTTTTTGGATACAATTCAAGATTCCTTCGAAGGTGTTGAAAATCCTTCCGATGCCGAAAGGTGTCTGAAACCAAAGATTCTCGAATTTCGGCCAAGACGCGATGATTAGTATGGATAAAAAAATAATTATATTTCGCTAGGCTCATATAACAATCATGGACAAAAAGATTATTATTAAAGGAGCGCGTGAACACAACCTAAAAGGAATTGACGTCGAAATTCCGAAAGACAAGTTAGTTGTCTTTACCGGGCTTTCGGGAAGCGGTAAGTCATCTCTTGCCTTCGACACGATTTACGCTGAGGGACAAAGACGCTACGTCGAATCTCTTTCTTCATACGCGCGGCAGTTTTTGGGGATTATGAAAAAGCCAAATGTAGACTTTATCGAAGGTCTTTCACCAGCAATTTCTATTGACCAAAAGACAACATCCCACAATCCTCGCTCAACAGTCGGAACAGTCACGGAAATTTATGATTATCTACGTTTACTGTTTGCAAGAGTCGGGCATCCCCATTGTCCCAAGTGCGGGAGAGAAATTACCCGTACGACAAAGGAAAAAATAGTTGAAGAAATTGTAAACAAGTTTGTCGGTACACATCCAACAAAAGTTATGATATTGGCCCCGATTGTATCGGGAAGAAAAGGCGAATACATTGACCTTTTCAAAGACCTTCGGAAGCGCTCATTCCAGCAGGTGAGAATTGACGGGAAAATCATCAGCCTCAACGCAGATATTTCACTCATCAAAACTAACAAACATACCATTGAGGCAATAGTCGACAAATTAATTTTGGATAAAAATTACGAGCGGCAGCGCGTTTTGGATAGCGTCGAGCAGGCTTTGTCTTTGGGAAGCGGGGAAATAATTATCTCCGAGGTAAAGGATAAAAGTTTTACATTCCCCGAAACTCCAACGGAGATGGAAGACACTTTTTATTCCGAAAAATTTGCTTGTCCGTACGACGGAACCCCAATGCCAAAGGTTGAGCCCCGGCTTTTTTCCTTCAACTCTCCTTTCGGTGCATGCCCTGAATGTAATGGGTTAGGCAACATTATGACCGTTGATGAAGAGTTGGTATTAAATCCCCATCTGACGATTTCGGAGGGCGGAATTTTGGCGTTTGCAAATCTATATGACAGAGAAACATGGTTGACAAGAACCTTAAAAACAGCATTTGAGGAGAATGACATCCCGATGACGGAGCTTATTATGACCCTTACCCCCGAGCAAAAAAAGATAGTGTTGTATGGAACGGGAGATAGGGTATACAAAGTCAAAGGACGCAACCGCTTTGGGGAGCATACCTCAATTTACGAGACGTATCAGGGAGTTGTGGGATATTTGCAGGCGCGTTTTCTTGAGACCGACTCAGAGCTCATCAAAAAGGAAATTCAGAAATTCATGACGGCAAAAGTATGTGACACATGTCTTGGCGCACGGCTCAAACCCGAAGCATTGGCAGTGACAATTGTTGATAAGTCGATAGTTGAAGTATCTGACATGTCAATTGAGAATTGTTACGAATTTATGAAAGGGCTAAATGACAGGCTTGAGGGGAAAGAAGTACAGATTGCGACAATAATTTTGAAAGAAATCAATGCACGACTTAAATTTTTGTTTGATGTGGGTCTTTCGTATCTTACGCTTTCGCGAACAGCCGAGTCTCTAGCCGGAGGAGAGGCACAGCGCATACGGCTTGCTTCCCAAATCGGGAGTGGACTTTCGGGAGTTTTGTATGTACTTGATGAGCCATCAATCGGACTTCACCCTAGGGACAATACAAAGCTTATCGGGACACTGAAGCACTTAAGAGATATTGGGAATTCCGTAGTTGTTGTTGAGCACGACAAAGAGATGATGATGGAGTCTGATTATATTTTCGACTTCGGTCCCGGTGCCGGAGAACACGGAGGACAAATCATCGCCCATGGAACGCCCACGCAAATCGAGAATGATGAGAATTCCATAACGGGAAAATATCTATCAGGAAAAGCAAAAATAAAGATTAAGAAGGAAAGCCTTCTTGAACCCGAAAGTCAACGTTTTATAAGATTGAAAGGAGTAAGCGAGCACAATTTGCAAAATATTGACGTCGATTTCCCGTTGGGAAGATTTATTTGCATAACGGGCGTTTCGGGAAGCGGTAAGTCGACACTTATTAATGATGTGTTTTATCACGCGGTTGCTCATTATAAAAATCCATTTCACAAAGAAAAACCGGGAAAATTTTCGGAAATTACAGGATATGATGAGATAAAGCGGATTTTCATGATTGATCAGTCTCCGATAGGCAGAACCCCCCGATCAAACCCTGCAACATATACCGGTGCTTTCTCATATATTAGGGATATTTTCGCAAACTCCAGAGACAGTCGAATGAGGGGATATGGACCGGGACGTTTTTCATTTAATGTCAAAGGAGGGCGATGTGAGACGTGCGAAGGAGAAGGGCAGATAAAAATTGAGATGCAGTTCTTGCCTGATGTCTATGTGAAGTGCGAAACCTGCAATGGAACACGGTACACCCAGGACACTTTGGAAATTCAATTTGAGGGGAAAAACATCTCCGAGGTTCTCAATATGTCCGTTGAAGAAGCAATTCCATTTTTCTCATTTCACGAACCTTTATCTTCCCGCCTGACCACCCTTAAAGAAGTAGGCCTTTCCTACATACGGCTCGGCCAGCCGGCGACGACCCTTTCGGGGGGAGAGGCGCAAAGGATAAAATTGGCTTCAGAGCTTTCGAAAAAGGGAGGAGGGGGCTCATTGTATGTTTTGGATGAACCGACGACGGGTCTTCATTTTGCGGACCTTGAAAAGCTTATCCAGGTTTTGAGACGACTGGTTGATAAGGGAAATACCGTAATTGTTATCGAGCACAATTTGGATCTTATCAAAAACGCGGATTATATTATTGACCTTGGTCCGGAGGGTGGACATTTGGGGGGGAAAGTTATCGCAACGGGTTCTCCGAAAGATATTACAAAAGTCGCAACTTCGTATACCGGCCAGTATTTGAAGAGGGAGCTGTAATGAAAAAAATTATTTTTCTGGTATTTTTTTTAGTTTTTCTCCTTTTCCCTCATAATCTCTACGCAAAAGACGACAATTTTGATATTTCCGTTGAATCAAAATATACGGTTCACGAAACGGGAATGACAACTGTCTCTCAAACAATACATATCAAAAACAAAACAGAATTTTATTACACTCCCACCTATACGATTTCTATCGGGTTTTCAGACATTGAGAACGTCGAAGCGTATAACTCTGACGGCGTAATCCCGACAACTATTGACAACGCGGGCGTTGATACAAAAAGTATAAAATTATCATTCCCCAAAAGGTATGCAGGCTTAGCCTCTACCAATACATTTACCCTTAAATTCGATACGAAAGACATAGCAAAAAAACAGGGGAATATTTGGGAGGTGACAATACCCGGCATTGCAAAACCGGATGACTTCACGAGTTATAAGACCACAATTGATGCGCCTGAAAGTTTTGGTGAAGCAAGCGTTATAAAGCCAAGGGTTGAAAAAAGCGGTGAGTCGCAAATTGTACTTGATAAAGACCGGATAGGACGCGCGGGGGTCTACATTTTGTACGGTCAAAAGCAATATTATAATTTTACTGTACGGTACAATATCTCAAATCCAAATCTTTTTCCTGTTAAGACCGAAATTGCTCTTCCCCGCCAAACAAATTACCAAAACGTCATAATTAGCTCATTTTCGACCCCCCCCGGAGATGTTGTTCGGGATAAAGACGGAAATTGGCTGGCATCATACCGCCTTTCTCCTCAGCAAAAGCAGACTATTGTGGTAAAAGGTGTTGCAGAGGTCTTTGCTGTCCCAAGAAAGGAAGAAGTTTCAAAGGGTACGGCAAAAGAGTATATGCTGGCAAGAAAATACTGGGATGCTTCAAGCCCCGCTGTAACAAAAGCTTCAGAAAATCTAAAGACAACAAAAGACATATATGATTTTGTCGAAAAAACACTTTCGTACAATTATTCAAAAGTAGCAACTGACAATTTGAGACTTGGCGGAAAAGGCGCTCTTCTTTCACCGAAAAACAGTGTGTGTTTGGAGTTTACCGATCTTTTTGTTTCATTGGCAAGAGCAAAGGGAATTCCTGCGCGCTCGGTCGAGGGATATGCGTACACGGAAAACTCAAAATTGCGTCCCCTCTCGCTTGCTAATGACATACTGCATGCATGGCCGGAGTACTACTCGGAACGCGAAAAACGTTGGATAATGGTAGACCCGACATGGGGAAATACGACAAAAGGTATGGATTATTACGAAAGCTTTGATTTTTCCCACATAACGTTCGTTATTAAGGGGCAGGATAGTGAATATCCCATTCCGGCTGGAGGATACAAATTCGATAACACTTCAAAAGATGTTGAAGTAAAATTTGCCCAACCGGCCGATTTTTCAGCTCATCGGAAGATAGAAATAACCGATAATTTTCCTAATTTTGCTTTTCCCAAAACAACCCTTCAAGGGACATTTGATATCAAAAATGAGGGGAATGTGCCACTTGAAGACATGATTGTAAATATAAAAACCAACAGAAACACTTCCCGTCAATTTCTTATCGATTACATTCCACCGGGCGGAACCAGGATAATAACAACGTCTTTTTCCGATGTGCCCTTTTTGACAAACGGGAATGAGGTCATTACAATGCAGATTGGGAGTGAAAAATATGTAAAGACCATCAAGATATCATTCATTCCCGATGTTACTCAACTACTATTCATAGGAGGAATTTTAAGTGGATCGATTATTGTTGCCGCAATTACCTTCCGCACCGGGAGTGTACTTGTTCAAAGACGAAAAAGAAAAAATTCTGTACGTGGGGAAAGCTAAAGACCTGAAAAAGCGCGTGTCCTCCTATTTCTCGAATAAAGCGTTAGATGCAAAGACTATCAAACTCGTAAATGCCGTAAGAAACATTGCGACCATTCAGGTATCATCTGAAATTGAGGCATTTCTTCTCGAATCTTCATTGATAAAAAAACACAAGCCCTTCTACAATATAAAGCTGATTGATGACAAGTCATACCCGATGGTTGAAATAACGTCCGGGGACAATCCCTCAGTTACCATAACCCGCAAAAAAACCAACAACAACTCAAAATATTTTGGTCCATATTCAGATGCCACTGCTCTTAAAACGGTCCTAAAGTTGATGCGCCGTATATTCCCATATCAGTCGGTAAAAAATCATCCGAAGAGAAAGTGTCTGTATTATCACCTGCATCTTTGTCCCTGCGTGCTTTCAAATCCTGAAAAAATGCAGGAGTACAAAAAAAATCTTAAAAATATTAAGCGCTTTTTGGAAGGGAAAAAGGATGAGGTGATAAAACATCTTGTCACAGAGAGGGATGAATATTCAAAAGGCGAAGAGTATGAAAAAGCATCGGAGATACAACAGAAAATTGAGAGAATAGAACTTATTACAAGCACCACATATGACCCGTTTCACTATATGGACAAGCCCGACTTCTATTTTGAACGCATTGAAAAGGAGGTCACTTCACTGAAAGAAATTCTTAAAGACTATTACCCAAATCTGGGTAATCTTGAAAGAGTTGAGTGTTATGACATATCAAATTTTTCGGGGAAACAGGCGACAGGTTCAATGGTAGTTTTTCTTAATGGAGATAAGGCGGCAAAAGAATACCGACGTTTTAAAATCCGTACGAAAGATACCCCCGACGACTTTCATATGATGAGAGAAATGCTGTCCCGCAGGCTTGACAACGAATGGCCGGTTCCCCAGCTACTTGTTATAGACGGTGGAAAGGGGCAGGTCGGTGCAGCATTGAAGGCTTTGGCAAATATGGGCAAACGGATTCCTGTCGTTGGTCTTGCAAAAAGAGAAGAAGTCATCGTAATTCCCTTAAAAAAACCCGGGGGTATCGAATTCGTGGAGATAAAACTTCCTCATTCAACGCCAGGCATCAATCTTTTGAGACGCATCAGAGATGAGGCGCACAGATTCGCCATAACCTACCACCGTTTACTCCGGAAAAAAGCAATGCTTCCTTCATAATTGTGCTATTCTATAAATACTGACTGTGTGAGTAAGTAAGAACTGAGATATGAAAGCAATCCTACGAAATGTTTTACTCTATGCATTTGCTTTATACCTTACACAAATGTTGTTTGCCGGTTTGTCTCTTCGTGGTGGACTAAAAACCCTGATAATCGGCGGAATTCTTCTTGCAATAGGATTTAAAATAATAAAACCTATACTTTCGGTCATCTCTTTGCCGTTCAACCTTCTCAGTCTTGGTCTTTTTAGTGTTTTTATTACTGCGTTTATATTATTTCTCATAACGCTTATTTACCCGTCAATAGACGTGCGGCCATTTACATTTACGGGTATTTCGTTCTGGGGAATTGAGATACACAAATTTTATGTGTCTCTCCTTTTGTCATATATACTAATTTCTGTTACAATATACCTCATTACAAAGCTCATATTCTGGTTATTTCATAAGTAATCAAGGAGAAGAGCAGGAACCAGACCGGCCCTTACTGACCGATTACAATATGAACATATTTGCAGTAATTCAACTCGTTCTGTCTTTACTTCTTGTCGTTGCTATCATATTGCAACAGCGGGGAAGTGAGGCGGGAATTGCTTTTGGCGGTGGAGGAGAAAGCTTTAGAAGCAAGAGAGGTCTTGAGAAATTCCTTTTTTACTCAACAATTGTACTTGCGGTTCTATTTGCCGCTAACTCCATTCTAACACTCGTATTGCAGTAGATTTTTATGGCAACTCTCAAACGGCGATATTACGCTTGGCTTATTAAGGCGTATTTCAAAAAAATGCGCCGCACCATCATAAGTTCACTTCTTTTGGGTATACTCATCTTTTTTGCGATAATCGGTCTTATCAACTATTACTTCAGGCCTCTCATCTTCAAGACAACGGAAAACATTGGCTACACAGGGACCTATACGATTCAAACGATTCCCAAAGAGATTCTTAGTCAAATAAGTTATGGATTGACGAAAGTTGAGTCGAGCGGCCAGGTACTTCCCGCAGCATCGTCATCGTGGACAATTAAGGGTGACAAAATGTATGTGTTCAAAATACGGCACGGTATAAAATTTCATAATGGGGAAGAACTGACAAGCAAGAACGTGAGCTACAACTTTGAAGACGTAGATATTAAAACAATAGACAAATACACAATTCAATTTACACTCAAAAACCCCTATTCGCCGTTTCTTACAACCGTTGCCAGACCTATTTTTGGAAAAAACCTTTCCGGAATTGGAAAATACAAAATGGAAAACATCGATGTCAACGGCGGATTTGTGAGGAGTATTACCCTTATTGATACAACGAGCAAGAATAAAAAGAGGAAGATATACTTTTATCCGACCCAGAGAGCGTTAAAGGTTGCGTTTCTTTTGGGAGAGGTCAGTAAAATTTACGGAGCGTCTTCTACGATGATTGACAAGACAGACCTTTCTAAATGGTCGAAAGTAAAATCCCAAGGATATATCAATTATTCTTCACTGATTTCAATTTTCTACAATAGCAATGATTCGGTTCTCAACAATAAGAAAGTAAGGCAGGCTCTTAATTACGCGCTTCCGGCGACCGTTGATATAGGGGAGAGAGCTTTTGGTCCCATACCGCCCAATTCCATATATTTCAGCCAGCCGCCTACTTACAAAATCTCCGATATAGAGCTGTCGAAAACACTTCTTTCTTCTTTTAAAGAGCCGATTAACTCAATTCTTACCATATCTACAACAGATGAATTCCAAAGGGTTGCACAGGAAATTCAAAAGGCGTGGGAAAAAATCGGTATCAAAACGAAAATTAAGATAGTGCAGGACATCCCTTCCGATTTTCAGATTTTTATATACAAGATTAAAATACCTGAAGACCCTGACCAATATGTCTTATGGCATTCAGATCAAGCAAATAACATTACGCATTACAAGAATTTAAGGATAGATAAGCTTTTGGAGGACGGGCGTTCAATATCCGATGTTGAAAAACGCAAAAAATTGTATGCCGATTTTCAGAAATATCTTACCGATGATGTTCCGGCATCTTTCTATTACTTTCCTCGGGAATACAATCTCACAAAGTAATTTAAGGAAGGCAATTCGTAAAACATTCGACCGATGCCTTCTTTTTGAAGATGTAGAAATTATTTTTTGTATCCTGCACAAGCACGCTATATTTTAAGTGCTCAACAGAATTCACGACAGATTTCTTTTCTCCGTACAGGACTACATAGTCTGCGCTGTTCAGGGCAAAGGGTATGACAAATATATTTTCCCTATGGGAGAGATGAGCGCCGATATTATTTGAAGCACTGACGGAGGAATTCTTTGGAATGATTGAGAGGTACCGGGAAATAAGTTCCGTGTTTTGTGTCATGTAGGGCCGGTAGTCGGCATCTTTCATACCCGGAATGGGAGAGTAAAAATAAACCGTTATAAAAGCGGAAAAGAGAATGTAGTAAAAAAGAGCAGTTTCGATATGGGGAAATTTCCGAAACTTCTTTATGAGAAATGCTACCCCATACATAGTTGAGATATACACAAAGGGCATTATTATCGCACCGTAATGGTACTGATAGGAGCGGAGATTTTGGTTGCTTGAGAGCAGACTTATCGCCACATCGGGGAGGGTAAAAGCTAAATAAAGAGGACTGAAGAGGGCAAGATATCCGGTTGGTGCGAGAACCTCGTGAAGGTATACAAGTGAAGGGACGCTGAATAAATGCCCGAGAATAATTTGAGGATGAAGGAGAAGGTTTTTTACGATTCCTTGAGTAGAGCCTCCTAGATAGGAATAATAAGAAAGCGCAAAGTGAACATTGCCACGGGCCTCGGGTATGGCTTTAGAAGTCAAGTAAAAGAAGATTATGGTGGGAATTACTGTCAGAAGTATGCCCGGGATAACCCTTTTTTGTTTTAAAAGAAGATAAAGACCGAAAAAACTGGCGACAAGAAAAACATTCTCTTTAGTCATAACAGACAAAAGAAGAAAAAATGAAAAACGGAGATACTGCTTTTTCAAAAGAAATAAAAATGCCGCCAAAAGAAGGGTGGTTCCGATAGTTACCGCGTGAAAGTCAAAGATGTTCTGTTCGTGAATCCAGAAATTAAGAAAAAAGGAAATTGACAATGCAAGCGATAATTTCTCGTTTTTCAATATTTCTTTTCCCAAGAAATAAATAACGATGCCTCCCAAAGCCAAAGACAAGGACTGAATGATAAGAAGTACTTTCGGGTCCGACCACATGAGATAAATGGGGGCAAACAGGACGAGGAGAATGTCGGAATGGTCGGCGAGCCGTGATATTTTTTCTATGCCGTCAGGATTGGTAAGCATGAAAAAATTCCCCTTCGACGTATTCCAGACGGTTTGGGACATATTCCCCAAATCAAACCTTCCCGAAAGATATGCATCGTGGCGCATGAATGTGTAGCTTGTAAAAAATATTAAATAGAGAACGGAGAGAGAAATTACTATCGCAAGGTATGGATTTAATCGTAAAATACGCGAACTGTTTTTCAGATGGGCAAAAAAATATGAGAAAAAGAGGAAAAAAAGCTCTCCAATAACCATTCCGATGCGTGTCAAAACAGCTATAGCCGATGCTATTGAGAGAGGAACGAAAAGTGAAAGACTTCCTACAATAACAAGCTCTCTTACCCCAAGCCCCATAGGAGTTATGAAAAGCAGGTACCCTGCAAGCCAGGAAAGGACAAAAAATGAAAGAATGAATACAAAGTTGCCCGGATAGATATATGAAAACGAAATGGCAATAAAAAAACACCCCAATGCATACAATAACCACGCCAAAATAAAAAGAAGGAGGCTATCAAAATAATTGGAAAGAGTTTTTCTAAATCTCGAATAGATGAGAGAAGAAATAACTATAAATAAGACAACAACACCTGCAACGGGTACAAAAAAGGGAACGTCCTGCTGCTCGCGGGCTTTAAATAGCGGGTAGGAAAGAGCCGGTACCGCAACAATAAGTGCGGAAAGAGCAAGAAGAAGCGCTTCTATTCCGATTCCTTTGAGGGTCTCTTTTTGCGGAACATCCTCAGAAAGCGCCTGCATTCTCCCCATAAAAGCGAATACGCTGCCCGGTACATACCGTTTTATTTCTGAAAGGGAATATCGCCAAAGAGTAGCTCTTTTATTGGGGGTAAACCCTCTTCTTTTAAGAATCTCAAGCCACACTAGCGACTTTATTGCAAAAAACAAGGCGTAAAATAAAATCCCGATGAGAAAAAGAATAGGATTGACGTTGAGAAATGAGTGAGTGATAAGAGTCCTGTTGTCAAAGAAAATTTTAATAATGAAAAGGAAGGCAATGACAGTCACCGGTATTCCTAAAAACTTTCGTAGTAATTGTTTTGTCCGTTGCATGGAAATTTTAGGACTCGAAGCGAATTGGCGGTTGTTCATCTTCTTTATTTCTATTGAAATTGACCATCAAGTCTGCAAGTAGTCCGGTAAATATGGTTTGTATTCCGGCAATAACAAAGAGAACACCAAATATTAGAAGCGGTCTGTTGCCTATGGAGTGACCTAAGAGCTTTAAGACTATCAAGTATAAAAGCATAACGCTTCCCGTCAAAAGCAGAGTTCCTCCGAGCTTTGAAAAGAAATGAAGGGGTCGCCTTGTATATTTGACCAAGAAGTACATTGTTATAAGGTCCGGAATGTCGGTGAGAATTTTTGTCGATTTATATTTTGAATACCCGTACTTTCTACTTCTATGAAGAATATCTACCTCTTTAACTTTAAATCCCATTTCATGAGCCAAGATGGGAATAAACCGGTGCATTCCTCCATAAATCCTAATTTCCTTAGCAAGTTGTTTTTTATAGAGCTTGAGACCTGAATTCATATCTTTAAAATTTGTCCCGAACAGGAAAGGAATTATCATGTTGTTAAAAAATTTGGAATTTGTCTTTTTAAGTAATGAATCGCGCCTGTTTTTGCGCCATCCTGATACCAAATCGTAATCACCTTCCTGCTGGGTTACTACCAAACGCTCGATATTCTGCGGGTCATCCTGCAAATCGGCATCCATTGTCACGATATACTCCCCCTGTGCTTTTTGGAATCCAAGAGATAAGGCGACCGCCTTTCCTAGATTCTTGCGGAATGAAAAAATCCGGATATTGTTGTTTTTCCTCGCTAGTTCTTTGAGGAGATGAAGTGTGTTGTCTGAAGAACCGTCATCGATAAAGATTATTTCGTATTTTTTCCCAAGTTTTGAAAACGCGTCGTGGATTTGTTGTGTTAACTCCGGAACGCTTTCTTCTTCGTTAAGAATAGGAATAACGACACTGAATTCAGGTTTCATTTATAGCCTCATAAGGAGTATATCAAAAATGAGCTTAAAAATATATGAATTTGAGTAGGACGAGGCAATTTGGTAAAATATGTAACCTATAGCCTGGGTAGGAATTGCCCCCATAGCTTAACGGATAGAGTACTTGGCTTCGAACCAAGTGATAGGGGTTCGATTCCTCTTGGGGGCGCAAAATGATTGTGAGTAGGGCGGTCAAGCAAAGCTTCACTTCGTGTAAGCAAGTTTGGCCACCAAGTAATTGTGAGTGGGGCGGCTAAGCAGAGCTTGGCCGCAAAGAATAAGCGGCTAGCTCAATGGTAAGGGAAACCTTGCCATTTCACTAGCCTTTGAAAATTGAACGGGCGGCTAAACAAGTTTGGCCACCAAATATTTGTGAGTGGGGCGGCTAGCTCAATGGTAGAGCAATTCCCTCTTAAGGAATCGGTTCAGGGTTCGAGTCCCTGGCCGCTCACAA